>NZ_RZRY01000663.1:0-3440 GCF_003998035.1 Mesorhizobium sp. M2A.F.Ca.ET.039.01.1.1
CCTGCGCCCTGATCTTCATTGAGATGACCCCGCCACCGCCGTACCCCCGTCGCGACTATAGACAGGTTCGATGCCCGTTCTCGATCATCCCAGAAAAAGTCAGGGCTTCGCGCGCCTCCACGGCCGGCGCGCTCAGGCCATTCGGTGTGCTCGCCTTATCCCCTCAGCGCACGCGCCGCCGCCTCGGCAAAGGAGATGTCGCCCTTGATCTCGCGCATCGCCATCGAGGTCACCGTGCGGCGCACGCCGGGCAGGCGGCTGAGCTCCTCGCGCAGCATGCGGTCGAGCGCCATCATATCGACGGTAACGATCTGCAGGAGATAGTCGGCTTCGCCCGTGGTGGCGTAGCAGCGGCGGATCAGCGGGTGCGTCTTCACCGCCGCCTCGAAGGCGTCGGACACCTCGAAGTCGATCGACACCTGGATGAAGGCCTCGATGCCGAAGCCGATCCTGGCCGGGTCGATGCGGGTCGAATATCCACGGATGACGCCTGCCTCTTCCAGCGCCTTCACGCGCTTCCAGCACGGCGTCTTGCTCAAGCCGACCTCCTCTGCCAGCTCGCCGAAGGAGATCCGCGCATCGCGCTCGAGCGCGGCGACTATTTTGCGGTCCAGGGCATCCAGCACAGTTCGTTCTCCATTGATGCGGGAAGGAGCGATAATCGTCCTTCATTTCATGCCATTTGGATAACAGAAAGGAACAATGTTCAAGCCGGAAGCGCTATCCTTGTGGCGCGGTCATGCCCGAGGAGGATGAGCCATGGACAAGACGGACTATCACGCCCGGATCGAGGCGCCCGAGATGCGCGACTACGGCGTATATCTGAAATGCGACCAGCTGCTCGCCTGCCAGAAGCCGCTGGCCGAGATGGTCAACGCCGACGAATTGCAGTTCCAGATCGTGCACCAGGTCGAGGAGCTGTGGATGAAGCTCATCGCCTACACGCTGGTCGATGTGCTCGACTACCTGGAGAAACAGGACACCCATCGCATCGTCACGCTGATGGGCCGCGTGCACCGGCTGATGCGTATGATGACGGCGCAGCTCGATCTGCTGGAGACCATGTCGCCCAAGGAGTATCAGCAGATCCGCCTGCAGCTCGGCAATGGCAGCGGCCAGGAATCGCCCGGCTTCAAGTTCCTGCTGCGCCTGCCGCCGGACCTTTGGCGGGCCTTCAGGCATGCCTATCTCGATGGCCGCGGGCTGACCGTGGCGGATATCTATGACGAGCATTACGACCACGGCGACGCCTATGTCGTGGCCGAGGCGCTGATCGAGTTCGACGAGCTGTTCCAGAAATTTCGCGCCAACCACCTCTATCTGATCCACCGCTCGATCGGGCTGGGCTCGAAGTCGCTGAAGGGCCGCCCGGTGGAGATGCTGGAAGGCGGCGCCCGCCACCGCTTCTTCCCCGAGCTGTGGGATATCCGTTGCGACATGACCGACCGCTGGGGCGCCGAATACGGCACCGTGCGGGACTCGATCAGCCATCCGGCGCAGGTGAAGGCCGGCTGAGCCTTCTTCCTCGCCCCGCGCGAAGCGGGGGGAGAGGTGGCGCGGCGAAGCCGCGACGGAGAGGGGCCTTCGTAGAGCTAAAGCATGTCTCGCTAAAGCGCATGGAGCGAACCCGAGAGATCGTGTCGCGATTTAGAACCTCGGGCGCGCCACACCGTGCTTCTTCCTCTGTCGCCGGCGCTGCCCCCTCTCCGACCGCTTCGCGGCCACCTCTCCCCCGCGTTGCGGGGGCGAGGAAGAGGGCGCTCCAACAATTTTCCTACCCCCTGTCGGAACCAGCGCCCTTCGTCCGTCCTTGGGGCATCAACAGACAACCCGGAGGACACTCGTGGAAACCCAATCGACCTGGCAGACCGCCGCCATTCTCATCGCTCGCCTGATCTTCGCTGCTATGTTCGCGATGGGCGTCGCCTTCAAGCTGATGGATATGGGCGCCACCGCCGGCTACATCGCCGCCGCCGGCTTCCCGTTCCCGGTGTTCCTGGCCTGGTGCGCGGCGATCCTCGAGACGCTGCTGGTGATCGCTTTCCTTACCGGCGCTTATCTGTCGCCGTTGGCGCTGATCGGCGCGGTCTATGTCGTCTTCCTCGGCTTTGCCTTCCACGGCCCGTCGCACTGGCCCGGAAACCAGGCCGAGTTCGGCGCCTTCATGTCGCACTTCCCCTTCGCCGCCGGCCTGCTCTACGCCGCGGCGCACGGCCCGGGCACTGTGCTGGCCCTGCGCCACGGCTGGCCGGGGAGGGCATGACCTTTCCCCTCACATCTGGTCGTTATATGGCTCCTTCATCTGGCCGACCATGCGGGCCAGCTTCGAGAAGGACGGCATGTCCGCCTCGGGCTGGCACTGGTTGGCGAGCTCGAGCAGGCGGATCGGGAAATTGATGGCGTCGCGGTTCGAGGCCGAGATCGCCTCCGAGCGCTCCTCGCCGGTCTCACCGGCCTCGGCCTTGCGCAGCGCGATGTCGATTTCCTCGACGGTGAGCACACCTTTCTTGACCAGCACGTGGTTGATCGCTGCGACGGCCATCAGCAGGCCCTCGAGTTGGAGATTGGCGACGTTCATGGCGTTCCTCCCATTGACCTCGCCACAAGAACGCATGAGCGGCGTTTCCGATCCGGCGGGAAGGCTTGCGCGGCTCTACGCCTCCATCAGCCGCTCGCCATACTCGCTCCAGAGCTGCCTGATCTCGCGGTTGCCGAGCGGCGGCGTCTGGCGGTCGCCGTAGAAGATGGCGACGGCGCTGAGGTCGTACTGGCCGTCGGCCTGGGCGATGAAGCGGATCGCCTCGCCGAGTGGTCTCGAATGAAAGAACGGATCGGCCTGGCCTCTGCCAAGGCTGCGAACGCCCGAAATGCTTGCAGGCACATGCCGCATCCGAAAGACGGATGCCATGGCAGGTCTGTCCATGCCGCTCTCCGCGATTCCCCGGGGGATGATCCCATAAGCTCCTGCTAATGACCAGCCCGGGACAACCGGCCACAGCAAAAGGATGGGGACGACACAACCTTGAAATGAAAAAGCCCGGCATCCAAAAGAGAAGGCCGGGCGCGCCGGCCCGGCCTTCTCTCCGCGCGGCCGCCGCAAGGCAGCCTTCGCTTACTACCGTTGATCGGCCCGGCAGCGCGAGCCGGACCGGAAATGCCTATCTGCGCCAGCGATGCAGCCAGTCCGGCTCTGGGTCCGGGTTCCGGCTGATCGCCATGCCGGCCAGCAGCCCGACGAGGCCGCCGATCAGCATGGCCGTCGAGAAGGTGCCCGGGTTCTGCTGCACGGTTTCCGAAACGCTCTGCGCCTGGCTGCGTAATTGGCTTGCCGCGCGCGACGCGCGGCCGGAGGCACCGCTGTAGAGGTTCGATGCGCGATCCGCCGCGCCGCTATATAGGTTCGACGCGCTGTCGGCTGCGCTCTGGTACCAGCCCTGCGC
>NZ_RZRY01000664.1:0-3425 GCF_003998035.1 Mesorhizobium sp. M2A.F.Ca.ET.039.01.1.1
ATGCCGAACAGCGCGCCGGCGAGACCGCCGCCCTCGCCCGGCAGGACGAGCGTGCGCCCTGCCTCGCCGGAAAAACCGTTGGCTCTTGCCCAGGCGATGGCGGGCGGCGGCAATGCCGCGGCTTCAAGGGCGTCCTTTGCCACCAGATAGACAGGCAAGGCGGCTTGCGGCTTTTGTTCGACGAGTTCGACAGGCATGCGATGATCTCCGGCCGAACAGGATGAGTCGGCTTCTTAACGGTCCATTAGGGTTAACAGAATATTTCTGCGGGAGGGAAGACGGCCAGCCTATGGCCGCACAGGAATGGAGACCGGGCGCCGATGCCGATCAAAGCGTTGAACCATAGAGCCAAGCGTCTGATCAGCACAGCCTTCATGGCGGCACTGGCAGCCAGCGTGGCAGGTTGCGGCAGCACCAGCCAGATGACCACCGGCTCCATCTCGCGCTCCGATAGAAGGCCGCTGGAAACGATGTCGGCCGGCGAACTGCACACCGCCACGTCGAGGCTTGGCGAATCCTACGCCCGCAATCCCAATGACAAGCGCATGGCGATGAATTTCGCGGCGGCGCTGCAGATGGACGGCGATGCCGATCAGTCGCTCGCCGTGATGCGCAAGCTGGCGATCGCCTATCCCAAGGATCGCGAGGTGCTTGCAGCCTATGGCAAGGCTCTCGCCGCCAACGGCCAGTTCGAGCCGGCGCTGGACGCCGTGCGCCGCGCGCAGACGCCCGAATATCCGGACTGGAAGCTGGTGTCGGCGGAAGCCGCGATCCTCGACCAGATGGGCCAGAAGGACGAAGCGCGTCAGGACTACCGCAAGGCGCTGGAACTCAAACCGAACGAGCCTTCGGTGCTGTCCAATCTCGGCATGTCCTATGTGCTCGAAGGCGACCTGCGAACGGCCGAGACCTATATGCGCTCGGCCGCGCAGCAGCCTAGCGCCGACAGCCGGGTGCGGCAGAACCTTGCACTCGTAGTGGGCCTGCAGGGCCGCTTCGACGAGGCCGAGAAGATCGCCTCGCAGGAATTGTCGCCCGAACAGGCGCAGGCCAACGTCGCCTATCTGCGCCAGATGCTTGCCCAGCAGAATGCCTGGAGCCAGCTGAAGGATCGGGACAAGAACAAGGCGAAAGTCGCCACGAACTGACGGACGCCGCCAAGCGCCGCCCGCTCCGACAATCCAAAAGCCGCGCGGCTTTTTTTGATTGACACGAACGGCTCTTTCTCTTTGCTTTTTACGCAATTCCGGACGGAAACCCGCTCGACACTTTTCCTGGAATTGCCTTCTCTTTTTCTACGCAATTCCGGGCGGAAAACCGCGCGACACTTTTCCTGGAATGCTTTCTCTTTTTCTACGCAATTCCGGGCGGAAACCCGCGCGACACTTTTCCTGGAATTGCTTTACTTGCTCGAGGAGCTGTGCTGGTCGCCGAAGATGCCGCGCTGGCTGACCTGGATGCCGGCCGGGCCAAGAATGATGGCGAACAGAACCGGCAGGAAGAACAGGATCATCGGCACGGTGAGCTTCGGCGGCAGCGCGGCGGCTTTCTTCTCGGCCGCGTTCATGCGCATGTCGCGGCTTTCCGAGGCGAGCACGCGCAGCGCATGCGCCACCGGCGTGCCGTAGCGTTCGGCCTGGACCAGGGCCTGCGACACCGACTTGACCGATTCCAGGCCGGTGCGGCTTGCCAGGTTCTCATAAGCGATCTTGCGATCCTGCAGATAGGACAATTCGGCATTGGTGAGCACGAATTCCTCGGCAAGCGGGACCGACTGCGCGCCGATTTCGTCGGCGACCCTGCGCAGGGCCGCTTCCACCGACATGCCGGATTCCACGCAGATCAGCATCAGGTCGAGCGCGTCCGGCCACGCCAGTTGGATCGATTGCTTGCGCTTGGTCGCGCGGTTGTTGACATAGAGGATGGGCGCGTAGAAGCCGCCATAGGCGACGACGACACAGACGAACAGCTTGATGAAAGCCGGCTGCTGCGGCAGGCCGCCGAGCACGAACAGGTAGACTGCCGCCAGCGCAAAGCCCACGAATGGCAGGACGAGGCGGAAGAAGAGGAAGCGCGTCAGCGGGTTCTGGCCGCGGAAGCCCGCGACCTTGAGCTTCTGGATCGTGTTTTCATCGGCAAGCGCGCGCTTCAGATCCAGGCGGTCGACGATGTTGCGCATGCCGATGGACTGTTCCTCGCGCAGGCCCTTGCGCCGGCGGTCAGCCTCGCTGGCCAGCCGCGCGCGCTGCTCGGCGCGCAATTTGTCTCGTTCGAGCGCCACGGACTTCATGCGCGATTTGAGCGACGTGCCACCGAACGCCGGCATGAGGGTGAACACGGTCGCGAACACGGCGATGCCGACCAGCATCGCGATCAGAAAGGAAGGATCGGTGAGTGTTTTGACGACCTGTTCTGTCACCGGATCCGCGCCCCTACACTTCGAAATTCATCATCTTGCGCATCACCAGGATGCCGATCGACATCCAGACGCCCGCACAGCCGAGGATCAGGTTGCCGACATTGGTGGTGAACAGCGGCATGATATAATTCGGGCTCGACAGATAGACGAGAAAGGCGACGACAAAAGGCAGGGCGCCGATGATGACGGCGGATGCCTTGGCTTCCATCGACAGCGCCTGGACCTTGGCCTTCATCTTCTTGCGGTCGCGCAGGACGCGCGAAAGGTTGCCTAGCGCCTCGGACAGGTTGCCGCCGGCCTGCGACTGGATCTGGATGACGATCCCGAAGAAGCCGGCCTCGCTGCACGGCATGGTCTCGGACATGCGCATGGCGGCGTCGGGGACCGACATGCCCATCTGCTGGGAATCGACGATGCGGCGGAACTCCGACCGGACCGGTTCGGGCGATTCATTGGCGATCAGGCGGATCGCGTCGTTGAGCGGCAGACCGGACTTGACCGCGCGCACGATGATGTCGAGCGCGTTCGGAAACTCTTCCAGGAAGGCCTTGACGCGACGTGTGCGGCGAAACGAAACGAACCAGCGCGGCAGACCGAGCCCGCCCACCAGCAGGGCGCCGGGCAGGGCCCACAGAGGCGCGCCGACGAAAAAGAGAAGGGCCGTCAGGATGATGCTGCAGACGACGGAGTATATGTAGAAGCGCTCGATCGGCACCTGCATGCCGGCCTGGCGGATCTGAACCTTCAGCGGCGGTTTCTTGAGGTTGCGATCGTTGGTCTTCTGTTTCTCGTCGAGCTGCTTGAGCGAGTCCTGGAGACTTTTGCGGCGCTTGACCGCCTCCGCGGCGCGATCGCGCGGGGCCTTCACCACCGACCTGTCGGTTTCGGCTGTCTTGATGGGTTGAAGCCGCTTGCCCGCCTGCTTCTCGTTGTCGATGCGCGTGAACAGGAAAGCATAAGCCACCGCGCCGGCGCTGAAGCCGGCGAGCACGATGAACGCCAGGAC
>NZ_RZRY01000665.1:0-3425 GCF_003998035.1 Mesorhizobium sp. M2A.F.Ca.ET.039.01.1.1
TTCTTGCGCATATGCAGATGTCACGAACATCTCATTCCCCTGTCCATGGAACGGGGCCGCACCATGCGGCCCCTTTCGTCAGCTCTCAATCTTACTTGAAGACCAGGAGCAGAGCGATCAGGAGCGAGAAGATGCCCAGAGCTTCGGTCACGGCGAAGCCGAAGATCAGGCGGCCGAACTGGCCGTCGGCAGCCGACGGGTTGCGGAGCGCGCCCGAGAGGTAGCTGCCGAAGATGTTGCCGAGGCCGATGCCCGCGCCGCCCATGCCGATGCAGGCGATACCAGCGCCGATAGCAGCTGCTGCAGTTGCGTCCATTTCAAAACTCCTGTGGTTTGCTTGTTCGTTGCGGTTGGTACGTTGGGTATGCTGGCGCCGCGGCGCCGGTGAAAATCGATCAGTGGCTCGGGTGCAGCGCGTCGTTCAGATACATGCAGGTCAGCACCGCGAAAACGTAGGCCTGCAGGAAGGCGACCAGCAGCTCGAGGGCGGTCAATGCGACCGCCATGGCGAGCGGCAGGATGGAACCGGCGATGCCGACGGCGCCGAGCGCGCTGAGGCTGACGACGAAGCCCGAGAACACTTTCAGCGTGATGTGGCCGGCCAGCATGTTGGCGAAAAGACGAACCGAGAGGCTGACCGGACGCGAGACGAAGGAGATGACTTCGATCGCCACCACCAGCGGCAGAAGAAGACCCGGCACGCCATGCGGCACGAACAGCTTGAGGAAGCCCAAACCGTGCTTGGCGAAGCCGTAGACGACGACCGTGCCGATGACCATGATTGCCAGCGTGAAGGTGACGATGATGTGGCTGGTGACGGTGAAGAAATAGGGGAACAGGCCGATCAGGTTGGCGACCAGCACGAACATGAACAGCGAGAACACCAGCGGAAAGAACTGCATGCCCTGCTTGCCGGCGGCATCGCGCAGCATGTTGCCGACGAACTCATAGGCCATTTCGGAGACCGACTGCAGGCGCCCCGGGATCAAGGCGCGGCTGGCCGTGCTCCAATAGAGGAAAGCCGAGGCCAGCACGATCGTGACGACCATGAACAGGGAGGAGTTGGTGAACGAGACGTCGTAGCCGCCGATATGCAGCGGGATGATCGGATGGATCTGGAACTGGTGGATCGGATCGACCTTGTCAGCAGCAGCCACTTTAAATCCCCGTCAAAGCCACAATCGGCTTCTTAAGTTCACTTCAGCGCCGAGGGGGCGCCCACTTCATTCTTTCGGCTCGCGCGGCTTGCCGCCCTGACCGAATTCCGGTGCAAGCCCCGCCGAACGCAGGACATTGAGTATACCGGCGCCGAAGCCAAGCAGCAGGCCCACGATCAGACCCCAAGGCGCTGTTCCCGCCAGGCGGTCGATGATCCAGCCCAAGCCGACACCAACCACCACTCCGGCGATGAACTCGCTGGACAGTTTCAGCGCCTGACCGTAACCGGCCGCAGCTTTTGCTTCGTCTTTCCCCTCGAGCCGGTCCGTGCGCCTCGTCGCAAGCGATGCTTCGAGATCGCGCCGGCGGCGCTCAAGTTCGTCGTCGCGGATGGTGGCTTCTGGCTGCCTGCCGCGGCCGGTTTCTCCGGTTCCGTCTGGCCCGGTTTTGTCGGCCATCGCAACCCCCCCTGCCCGGGCAGACGATTGCCGTCCGTCCGCTTCTAAAGTCGCCGGCAACATAGTTAGAGGGTCCGCGCCCGTCAAGCCACGGGCCGAACTTCCAAGCGATGTATTTTTCGCTGTTAAAACAATGATTTATCGAGGTGCGACATCGTGCCCTTCACGCCCGCGTGAGGTGACGGTGCGAATCCTGGCGACAAGCCGCGTTCGCCGGGGCATGCCGGGCGCCGAAAGAAGGACAGCCGGGGGCGTCGTTTAGGCGGCTCGGCTCGAGCCGCCCAACCGGCTCAGCTCCAGCCGCCGCCATAGGTGCGGTAGAAGATGTGCAGGCCGATCCTGGTCATGCGCTGCATGGCGCGCGCCCAGCCGGGATGGACGTAGTTGGCATAGTAATGCGTCGACGAGCCGACCTCGGGAATGAAGATCTTGCCGGCGGTCACCGCCATGGCGACCTCCTGCGCGGTCTTGTAGGAAGCCTGGTCGGTGATGGTCTTCTTCCTGCCGTCGCAGGCGAAGGAGAATTGGCAGCGATTGAACCAGTCGTCGTTCTGGTAGACGACGCCGCAGATCGTCTTCGGATAGGCCGGGTTGCGGACGCGGTTCAGGATCACCTGGGCGACCGCCGCCTGGCCGCGGACGGGCTCGCTGCGCGCCTCGAAATAGATGCCCTTCGCAAGGCAGGCCTGCTCGGGCTTGGAAAAGACGCTGGCCGGCAGCGGGTTCTGCAGCCAGGCATGGTCGCCCTTGCCCATCGGCGGGATGAAACGGCCGTCATTCGGATCGTCCTGCAGCAGCGCCTCGAAGGGCGACGCCTTGGCATAGTCGGGCGCGGACTGGGCATAGGCGGTGGCGAGGATGTCCGGCTTGTCGTTGTTGACGAGGGCGACGAGCGCTGCCGGCAGATCCGGATCCGGCTTCTTGTCCTCGCGCAGATGGAAGGCTTGGGCGATCTGGACTTCCTTGCCCTTGATGCCGGGCTTGGCGAAGGTGAGCTTCAGGCCGCTGTCCATCGAGGGACGCAGCAGCGAGGAGGTGCGCTCGAAGATCGAGCCGGCGCTGAAATTCTTGGGCGGCGCGACGGGCGAGACCTGGACGAGGCGGCCCTTCTTGTCGGCGCGCACGACTCGATCTTCATCGGGCGTGACGCCCGCGGCGATGCCCTTGCCACGGAAGGCGACGGTGCCCACGCCCGGCAGATTGACGCCGGAGCCGGAGATCGAGCCGGTGGCGGTGGAATCGATGAACGGCATTTCTGCGGCATGCACGGAGCCGGCGGCGGATTTCTCGATATAGGCGTTCCAGCGGGCGCTGGGCGACTCCAGGCCGGTGATCAGGCTGGTCATATCCTGATAGGCGACGACCGACGGAAAGCCGATCCACATGCCGAGCCCGAGCACCAAAGGAGAAAGGAAGGAACGTCTTTTCGCAACGGCGGCGGCGGCAAGCCGCATGGAAATGCGTCGATGCACGGAACTCTCCAGAACACTACTGACCCCGGAGAGCCAAAATGAAGCATTAACCTTGATGCGGGGTTAACGACATCGATCATGTTCTTTTCATGTTTGAGAGAAGCCGGCTCGCTGTTTCCACAGCAAGCCGGTGAAGAATCGGGCCTGGCGGGTGCGTCGGGTTTGGATGAATCAGATCTGGCGCAGGAAGATCGGCCAGGCGAGCGCCGCGCAGATCGCGGCCGCGAGCCAAACGCCGGGCCATGCAAAAGCCACCAGCAGCCACGGAATGGCGATCGGCACCAGGCAGAAGCCGACGAACACAAAGCTGTTGGCGAGGCTGAGCGCGGTGCCGACA
>NZ_RZRY01000666.1:0-3410 GCF_003998035.1 Mesorhizobium sp. M2A.F.Ca.ET.039.01.1.1
CTCTACTCATTTTTTGCGAGCCTTTGCTTTCCGTTATCGGCCGTCTCGCATGTAATCTCGACTGAACCGTGGCGGCTGGCAAAATTGAGAGAAACTCTTTTGCCTCCGACGAATGCGGCCACAGGTGTTTTGCAGACGAGACCCAGACCCGAGCCGGCTCACTTTGCCTTCGAAGACATCACCTGGGTGGAGCCCAGATTCTTGCTTGTCGTTTGACTCAGCATGCTTCATCCGAGCGTCACTACGCCACGCTGACCGCTTTCGTCATCGAAAGGCAAGCAGCGATCACCGATCTTGCGGTCGACATGTTTTCTAGGCTGATCGGCAGCAACCGTCGCAAGGCCGAAATCAGCCGAAAGGAGCGCCGCCTGAAAGAGGCTGACGTTCTCGATGGGGTGGCCGCGATCATCTCAAGCTCGGCTGCGCGGCGTTTCTGTCTGCCCGTGAAAGCAACACCAGTTTCGCATCCGCGATCGCAACCTCCCTTGGCCGGGACGGGTTGATCGCCAGCATGGCGGCAGCCAATTCTGTCGTGCGCCCTGATCGCAGCGACGAGTTCGACGAGCTGGTTGAGCGACACAAATCATTGCGCAAGCTGGGCGGCTCATGTTTCTATGACGCGGTGACTAGAGACCGTCTTGCGGTCGATGAATCGATTGTGATGTGGCTACGGGCTTCGTCGGTGATTCAAACATCCACTTTGAGGCAATCGCCTGAATCGCGCCCAGCAAAAGACGGTCTTTCGCCCTGCCAAAAATTTGCAACGCAACCATCAGGCGGCCCTGCGTTCCTTCAAAGCCTTCTCAAAGGCATCCTTGATCGGCTTGGACATGTCCTCGCTAGCCCTCATCATCACAACCTGGAAACCCTTGGCCTGCTCGGCAAACTTTTCCACCTGTTCGCGAAGGAAAGCGGTCTGCAGTTCGATGAACTCGGACAGCGACTTCACGGCAACCAGCGCTTCAAGGTGCGTGAAGCCGGCTTCGGTATTGGCGCGCAGAGCGGCAATCATCTTCAGGGACACCTCGTTGCCGGTCGTCGTGGCTGTTTCAAAGGTCGACTCAAAAGCCCTTTGTGTCGTTTCGGCTGCCGAACTCAATTTGGAAAGTGCCTGCTTCGACTGCTCAAGGCCCTGGTCGACAACAGCGCGAACTTGCTCGGCAGCCGCGGACGGGTCGAAGGCGGGGGATTCGAAGGTTTCGATCGTTTCGGTCTTGCCAGGGAGCTTGGACATTTTTCCATCCTTTTCCAGGGGCGGCCTCAGAGCAAAGCCGTCTCCTGAAGGTACGAAACCGTCGCAACGGATTTATGAAGCCCACATGAAATTTGCGCGAGCGGGCTACGCCCGGCGTTGCCTAAATCGGGGTCGCCAATGAAGGCTGCCCGCAGGCGCAGGGCCTTCTACCTGTTACGGCACGCGGAGATCGGGAGCTTCCAAAAGAAAGTCCTGGACTATTGGCGCTTCCTTCCGTTGACATCGCTAGGTGTTACGTTGTCTCGGGCGCGCGACCGATACAGCTGGCCTTCTTGGCGGAATGCACCGACGGCTGCAGTCACCGGAAGGCGCTGTGAGCACCTTCCGGTGCGCTTGCGGTGGCGCGAGAACTCATGCAGGAACCCGCGAGCCGTAAACGAGCGCCTAGGGGATTTGTGTTTCGGAGCGTGCCAGCGCCTGTCGCGAACGGCCGCATCGGGTGCGCAGGACGAGTTGAACGAGAGGCTTCCAGGCCAGGTATCCGAAACTTGTCGCATATTTCGGACATGACCACGGTCGAACCCGATAGCGACCTCCGCTCGCGCCTGACCTGAGGAACAATGCACCCATCCCCGAACGCGCGAGTACGAACGTGTGACCCGCTTCTGCACTACGCCGCGCTGTTCTTGACCAGGCGCAGTTCTTGGTTGCCCAGCCGTCGGGAAGCGGGCGTCCCGCCTTTGCGGCTCGTATGCTGAGCGAAGTCGGAAATCGGGCAGGGTCGGCCAAGTAGGTAACCCTGGATCGCATCACAGGCCTCTTGCCGCAGGAAGGTCAGCTCCGCGTCCGTTTCGACGCCCTCAGCCAGGACCGGGAGCTTGAGGCCCCGAGCGAGCCCAAAGACCGCACGCATGACGGCAGCCGCCTCATCGCTGCTATCCACCGCCCGCACTAGAGACTGGTCGACTTTGATCTTATCGAAAGGGAAGGCCCGCAAATTCGACAGCGACGAGTATCCGGTGCCGAAATCATCCATGGCGATTTGGACCCCAAGGCTTTTGAGCTGGCGCAGCGCGGCGAGCGCGCGCCCAATGTCCTTGATCAGGCAAGTTTCCGTAATTTCCAGCTCGAGGCGGGACGGATCGAGACCGGTCTCTTTCAGAATCGCCCCGACCAGCTCGGGCAAATTCCCGCCATGGAGTTGCATGGCCGAAACGTTGACGCTGATTGCTAGCGGTTGTTGCCAACTAGCCGCTTCGGCGCAGGCGGTCCGCAGCACCCATTCACCGATCTTCAGAATGGCGCCACACTCCTCCGCGATCGGGATGAACACCGCCGGCGGAACGGCGCCCCGTTCCGGATGATCCCACCGGAGCAGCGCTTCGAAACCGAAGATCTCGTTGGACAGGAGTTCCGCCTGCGGTTGATAGACGAGGCGGAGTTCCTTGCGCGAGATCGCATGACGGACGTCGTGCTCGAACTGGCGCCGATCGCGCAGATGCTCACCCATGGACGGCTCGAAAACGCAATAGACGCCCCGCCCCTGCATTTTGGCCTCATAGAGCGCGGCATCGGCATGGCTCAGAAGCGTTTCCCGATCGGCTGCATCGTTCGGGAACACAGCAATGCCGATGCTGGTGCCGATGGTGACGCCGGCGGGCAGGTTGGCCCCTGTGTCATTGAATGCGTCCAGGATGGCTTCAGCGGTGCGCGTTGCATAGGCGGCGCTCGGCAGACCGGGAACGATCACAGCGAACTCGTCGCCGCCCAAGCGCGCAACCATCTGCCCTGGCTTAAGGACGGCACTGATCTTCTCGGCCACACACTGCAGCACGGCGTCTCCGACGAGATGGCCGAAGAGGTCGTTGATCTCCTTGAAGCGGTCGAGATCGAGGAAGAGGACGGCAAGGCACCGTTCTGCGCTGCGATGCGTCGCAAACTCGGCCTCGAGCTTTTCGTTGAAGCTCGTGCGGTTTGGAAGCTTGGTCAAGGGATCGTGGTGGGCAAGGAAATGAATTTCTTCCTCTGCCCGCTTGCGGCCGCGGATATCGCGCACGGCAAGAACCTGGTGTTGCTTGCCGGCATAGAGCATGCTGTGCCGGATCAGTTCAACCGGGACCGTACTGCCGTCCGTCGCGCATAGCCCCACCTCCAGCGGCGTTTGCGCTGTGCCCGTGAGCTCGCCTTGGGAAACCGTGGGAAAGAAGGACGCGAG
>NZ_RZRY01000667.1:0-3404 GCF_003998035.1 Mesorhizobium sp. M2A.F.Ca.ET.039.01.1.1
CCCGCTTATTGTGCTCAACTGACGATGCGCAGGTTCGACAATTCGCTGCCGATCGCCTTGAAGTCGTCCGACAGCGTGGCGCCGGTCGAGTTCCAGAACAACTTCGCGGGCTTGCTCGGGTCGGTTGGATCCCTGCGGAACCGCGAATCCGATGCGCAGGCGGTAAGCGCCGAGATCGCCTTCTTCTCGGCTGTTTTTTGAATGCTGAGATCAAGGGAAACCGTCATGACGATGATGTTGTTGGCCTTGGCGTTGGCGCACAGCGTTTGCATCTGCTCGTCGAGAGCGGCGGTATAGTTCGCGTCGGTATAGGTACTTTTGCCGACGGCTGAGCTGGTGTTCATGAACAGGCGGGTCACCGAGCCCGAACCGGGATATACCAGTCCTGTATATCCATAGGCGGCATAGGTCGATCTGTTATTGGCATAGCTGCTGTCGTTGACTGAGCTGTAGGTATTGGCACCGTCCGTGAGCACGATGACAACCTTGTCGTTGCCTCTTTCGTTGTTATCTCGGCCCTCGGTGAAAGGCTCATTGCTGGAGAGAGTCCTCCAGCCCCATGCGAGTCCCTCCGGCACGTTGGTGTTGCCGGTAGGTGTCATCGCATCTATGGCGCTGAGGATCGTCTGCTTACCAGCGGTCGTCGCTACATCCTGTAACGGTGTGATTGGGCTCGTCGTGCAACCTGCGTTGGGGCCGTCGTCTGCCGACACGGTCGAAGCGTCGTACGGTTTGGTTAGAAAATATTTCCGCATATCCGCTTGGCGTTGAGGCACCGACAGACCGTCGCTCGAATCTATCCACCAGTTGTTGCTGTAGCCCCAGGAATTTGTGCTGGTGCGTGTGCTGTCGGTCCACAGATTACCTGCTTCGTCCGGCGCGAACATCGGTACGAACAGGCTGGCGGGCTTGCTCGCTGTCGGCGTCGTGTCGTCGACATTGTAGGGATAAGGCCTCGCCTCCACACAGCCTTTCCAGGCTTCATACTGTCCGGTTGTGGGGGTAGAATAGGTTTGGCAACTGCCATTGGACCGCTTCTTGGTGCAGGTCCGGGTCGTGGCCGTCATCTCCTCGTAGAGCTTGAAGCGGGTCATTGGGGTGTTCTGTCCCGCGCCCCAACCACTGCCGCGCTTCCAGCGAGCGTCACCAACTTTCTCAATATACTTGTTTGGATCGCCAGAAGCGGTCTTGGACATCTTCGTCCAATCGAAATTTTCGTGATGGATCGGTGAAATGCCGTCCAGATCCATCCAGGCTTTATCCTTGTTGGCTGGACCAACATTGACCGAAGCCGAAAACGGCACCAGTGAGAACTGCACTGGCCTGTCGATCTGTCTCATCAGATCCGCTTGGCCGGCAAGCATGTTCACCAGTTCGGTGGCGGCGGTCTTGAGCAGCGCTATGCGTTGCTGGCCTCCAGTGGGGGAGATGTCGCTCATCGAGCCCGAATTATCGAGCACCAGCGACACTTCCAGCGTGTTCTTGAGGCGGATCTCGGACCTGGCCGAGAAGTTGACGGTCGTCTGGCCGGGCGTTCCGCCAAGTAGCGCGACCGCAGCCGGCAGGAAATAAGGCTTGTATTGCAGCGCGGCCTCGAGGACCAGCGTGCCGCCGCCGGCGTTGTTGTTCGGCAGGGTTACCGCCAGCGTCGCGTTCGCCGGAAGGACATGCCTCAGGTTGGCCTCGAAGAAGCTTTTAGCGTAGGTCTTCGCGTCGGCGTCGCTGGCACCGGCGACGATCTGCTGTGCCGTTGCGAGCCCCGCCGCGTCTAGCGCGTTCAGCGTTTCCTGCTTCTGCCTGATCAACTCGGTGTAGTCGACGGCAATCGCCACGGCGCCCATCAGCGGTATCATTGTGATGACCGTCATCAAGGCGTAATTACCCCGCCTGTCGCGAAAAAAATCGCGGATCATTGCATTTACCCCCGCCAAGGATCCGTGCCGAGATACGACCATGGTCGCAGTTGCTGTCGTACCATAGTCATAAATCGTTAAATTTCAGCTTGCGCGAAACCATCAAGAACGCACCGCCTTTTTGACTGCGCGTTAACCCTGTGAGTCCGGGCGAGCGAGATCGAGGCTCGGGCCTGTGGTGATCGGGAAAGCTCGTGACAGGATCAAACGCTTCGGTTATGCGGGACCGTCCGTGGCCGACAGTCTGTCGCGGCCTGCCAGGAATCGAAATCAGGGACACGGCATGGCGGATTCGCCCGACATCATCGCTTCGCTCGACGATCTGGCGGGGCGCTACGCGGCCATACTGTGCGACGTCTGGGGCGTCGTTCACAATGGCGAATGGCATTTTCCGGCGGCCGCCGCCGCGCTTGCCCGGGCACGCGCGGCCAACGTGCCTGTCGTGCTGATCACCAATTCGCCGCGCCGCAGCGCCGACGTCATTGCCCAGATGAAGGCGATCGGTGTTCCCGCCGACGCCTGTGACCGGGTCGTTACTTCCGGCGACGTGACGCGCGACCTGATCGCCGACGGCCCAAGGCGGATCTTCCATATCGGGCCGGAGCGCGATTTCACGCTCTATGACGGGCTCGATGTCGATCTTGTCGAGGAATTCGAGGCCTCGGGTGTCGTCTGCACCGGTCTCTATGACGACGAGGTCGAGAAGCCCGCCGACTATGCCGAACTGCTGCATCGGCTGCGCGCCCGCAACCTGCCTTTCATTTGCGCCAATCCGGATATCCTGGTGGAGCGCGGCGAGCGGACCATCTGGTGCGCCGGCGCGCTCGCGCGGGAATACGCGCAACTGGGCGGCCGTACGCTGATTGCCGGCAAGCCCTTCGCGCCGATCTACCATGTCGCGATGAAGGAGGTCGCCGGATTGCTTGGCCGCGCCGTCGAACGAAGCGAGGTTCTCGCCATCGGCGACGGCATGATGACCGATGTCAAGGGCGCGGCCGACAACGGCTTTGACGTGCTCTATGTCTCGGGCGGCATCCACGCGCGTGAGCATGGCGACGATCCCGCAAGGCTGGCGGCCTTTCTCGAAAAGCACGGCTACCGGCCGGTCGCCGTCATTCCGCGCCTGCAATAGGTTGATAGTCTGGCCATGACGGGCGCTTTGACATGACGCAAGCCTTCGAACGTCTTTCCACAGCCGCGCCGCTGCCTGCGCATTTGCGCGGCGGCGTCGTGGCGATCGGCAATTTTGACGGCGTCCATCGCGGCCATCAGGCCGTCCTGGAGCGCGCGCTGGCTGAGGCCGGCCGCAATGGCGTGCCCGCCTTGGTGCTGACCTTCGAGCCGCATCCGCGCAAGGTGTTCCGGCCACAGGTGCCGCTCTTCGTGCTGACGCCGCCGCCGATGAAGGCGCGGCTGCTCGCCGGATTTGGCTTCGCCGCCTTGGTCGAGCAGCCGTTCACGCGCGATTTCGCCTCCCTCTCCGCCGAGGCT
>NZ_RZRY01000668.1:0-3381 GCF_003998035.1 Mesorhizobium sp. M2A.F.Ca.ET.039.01.1.1
CGGTGGTCATCGGCGAAGGCGGTTCCGGCGGGGCCATCGCGATCGCCACCGCCAACCGGGTCTATATGCTGGAGCACGCCATCTATTCGGTGATCTCGCCGGAGGGTGCCGCTTCGATCCTGTGGCGTGACACCACCCGCTCCAAGGACGCGGCGACCAATATGAAGATCACGGCGCAGGATCTGCTCGAGATGAAGATCATTGACGCCATCATTCCCGAGCCGATGGGCGGCGCCCAGCGCGCGCCGGAAACGGTGATTGCCTCCACCGGTGACCTCATCGCCAGGACGATGAAGGACTTTGCCGGCGCCAACACCGATTTCCGCGAGCAGCGCCGCGAGAAATATCTGGCGATGGGCCGCAGCCTCTGACCCGCCTACCGTTCAACTGTGGCAAGATGAGCAATTTCGCCACAAAAATGCCGCCGGATCCGGCTCAATGGGATTTGCTGTGAGGGGTTTGCCCAGATTTGTGACGAAGGCTTGCGGTAAGGAATTTTCAAGGTTAACGGGCTTACGGTCCACTGGTGTTCAGCCTGCGGGCCCGGCTATGCCGAGAGTCGTTGGCCCGAGAGAAGAGACGTAGCCGCACCGATGTTTGCCAAGCTTGCCCGCACCGGAGTCCTGATCGCCGCCATCGGCGTCGCCGGCTGCAATGATTCGTCGATGAAGGATTTCGCGCCGGAGGCCAACAAGCCGCTGCCGGACAAGATCCTCGCCGACATGAAGGCCAAGGGCATGGTGCGCACCTCCTCGGTGATGGCGCGCATCTTCAAGGAAGAAGGCAAGCTCGAGATTTGGAAGGCCAAGACCAACGGCCGCTACGATCTCGTCGCCAGCTACGACATCTGCAAATGGTCGGGGAAGCTCGGCCCCAAATACACCGAGGGCGACCGCCAGGCGCCGGAAGGCTTCTACACGGTGCGTCCCTCGCAGATGAATCCGCGCTCGAACTATCATCTGTCCTTCAACATCGGCTTCCCCAACGCCTATGACCGCGCCAATGGCCGCACCGGCCAGAACCTGATGGTGCACGGCGCCTGCTCGTCCTCCGGCTGCTATTCGATGACCGACGCGCAGATCGAGCAGATCTATGCCTTCGGCCGCGACGCTTTCCAGGGCGGCCAGACCGAGTTCCAGATCCAGGCCTTCCCCTTCCGCATGACCGCCGCCAACATGGCGCGCTACCGCAACGACCCGAACTACGAGTTCTGGAAGATGCTGAAGGTCGGATACGACAATTTCGAGATCACCAAGGTGCCGCCGAAGGTCGACGTCTGCGAGAAGCGCTACGTCTTCAATCAGGTCGCGCCGGAAGGCACGACCTTCGACCCGACTGGCCCCTGCCCCCCGACGACGCAGCCGGATTCGCTGAAGACCGCCTTCGCCAGTTACGAGAAGAGCTACGACGCGGCCTTCAATTCGGCGGTGAATTCCAGCAACCCGCCGCCGAAGCCGACCATTGCCGGCATCAAGGAAGCCAGCATCGTCTCCGACTGGTCGAAGCGCCGCGCCCGCGGCGAGCGCGTGCCGATCGAGCCGCCGTCGATGAATGCGGATGGCTCGGTGACGGAAACGACCCGCATGGGCCGTATCGATTCGCCGGCCGGCCGCAAGATGGCCGCGCTCGACGCGGAGAAGGAGGCCAAGCGCAAGGCGGAAGAGCAGCGCCTGGCGGCGATCGAGGCGGCCAAGGCCGCCAAGGAACAGGCCAAGGCGCAAGCGCTGGCCGAGAAGGAAGCCGCCAAGCAGGCCGCGCAGCAGCCGGTCGTCACCGCCGGCGTGGAGCCAGCGCCCGCGCAGGAAACCCAGCAGGCCGCCGACGCCGACCAGGGCACCGTGTCGAAGCTGAAGAAGAAGCTGCTCGGCATGTTCGGCGGCTGAGACCCAATGCGTGTCGCCCAAAAGCATGCCCTCGGGCATTGACCCGAGGGTGTAAGGCGGTTTTGGGATAACGACATGCATGAACAAAGGGCAAAGCCGCCCGCCATCTACGATCTCAAGGGACTGAACTGTCCGTTGCCGGTGCTGAAAGCCCGCAAGCGGTTGGCGGCCATGCGGCCGGGCAGCCGGCTTTGGCTGGAAACCACCGATCCGCTCGCGGTCATCGATATCCCGGCCTTCTGCGCCGATGCCGGTCACCAATTGGTCGAAACGGCCGCGGTCACTGGCGGTCATCGTTTCCTGGTCGAGCGCGGCAGCGCGGCCTGAGCCGGCGTCGTTTTTTTGCTTATAGCCCGGCTATTGCCAGCGGATTGGACTCGAGCGCGGCCCGGTCCGGCGTGTCGATCGACGGTTTGTTGGTGAAGGCCGCGAACAGGCGCTGGATATAATCTTCCGGCATGTCCAGCGTGATCAGCACCAGCCTGGTGCCGCGCTGACCGTCGGGCCAGGCCGGCAGCCTTGCCGGCGGATGCAGGATCTTCTGCACGCCGTGAATGACAAGCGGTCGCGACGGATCCTCCGCGAGCTCGATGACGCCCTTCATGCGCAGCAGCTTCTCGCCATGTGTCGAGCGCAGAAGGTCGAGGAACATCTCGATCGCCGAGAACGGCACCGGCCCATCATGGACGAGCGAGTGCGTGCGCACGCGCCTATCGTGGCGGTGCTCGTGATGGTGGTGATCATGATCGCCGTCATGGTGATGATGGCGATGATCTTGGTGATGATCCTGATCATGGTGATGATCTTGATCATGCGCAGCCTCTTCGCCAAGCCAGCGCCGCACGTCGGCGGACTTGGTTTCGGGATCATAAAGCCCGCAATTGAACAGCGCCGCGGCGCCGGCCTCGTTGACGTCGAGCACGACGGCGCCCGGATTGACCTGCTTCAGCCTTGCCAGCAACGCCTCGACCTCGGCCGCATCGGCAAGGTCCGTCTTGGTCAGCACGATGCGATCGGCCACCGCCGCCTGTTTCACCGCCTCGACATGGGCGTCGAGCGTCGCCTCGCTATTGACGGCGTCGACCAGCGTGATGACGCCGTCGAGCCGGAAGGCCTGCACCAGCGCAGGATGCGCCATGATCGACTGCAGCACCGGCGCAGGATCGGCGAGACCCGTCGTCTCGACGACGACGCGGGCGAGTTTCGCGATGCGGCCGGTCTGCAGCCGGTCGACGAGATCGGCAAGCGTGTCGACCAGGTCGCCGCGCACCGTGCAGCAGAGGCAGCCGTCGGAGAGCTGGATGATGCCGTCGGATGCCTGCTCGACCAAAAGGTGGTCGATCGCCACCTCGCCGAACTCGTTGATGATCGCCGCCGTATCGGCAAGCGCCGGATCCTTGAGCAGCCGATTGAGCAGCGTCGTCTTGCCGGCGCCGAGAAAGCCGGTGAGAACGGAGACGGGGATGGGAAAGCCGCCCTTCATGATGGCTAGTTCGCC
>NZ_RZRY01000669.1:0-3376 GCF_003998035.1 Mesorhizobium sp. M2A.F.Ca.ET.039.01.1.1
CCTCCGCACCACGCGGTTGCTGGCCGCGCTCGACGCTTTTGCGGAGGCCGCCGCGGCCGGGCTGAAGGAACTCGACCGGCTGGCGCTGGCCAAGGGCCAGATGGAGCGCCGGCTCAGGAACCGGCGCAAAAACTCGAGCCTGCCGGCGCTGATCGAGCTCGTCTTGGCGCGGCCGGTGGTGTCGGCGGGATTGATCGCGGCCGAGCTGAAAATCAGCCAGCGCGCCGCGCTCGACCTCGTCGCCGAACTCGGCGTCCGCGAGGTGACGGGCCGGGGGCGCTACAGGGCGTGGGGAATCATGTAAGGATCAACATTGCGATCAGTTTTGCAAGCCGTTTGACAGGAATCAGGAAGCAGTGCTTGCCGTGCTTCATGTAATATCCTGTTCCGACGCGTCCGATCTCAGGCCTGCGTTCCCCGATCTCCGTCTGAAAATCGGGGTAGCCATTCGTATGCACACGCACGTCGTGATGGAGGCGACTTTTCTTGCCGCCGAAGGTATCATTCCGACATGGCTCATGTTTTCACAACACTGCGGCACTCGGTGGAGAGACTGCGGGAAGCCGAATACTTCCTCGTCAGGCTCCCGATGACGCACGGGCTGGAGTTCCAGGCGAACCTGAACGCGTTCCTGTCCGCTAGCCGGAGCGTGACCTTCCTCCTTCAATCGTCGCTGGCACATGTGCCGGGATTCGAGGATTGGTATCGGCTTCGCCGTCAGGAAATGAGCGTGGACCCAGCGATGCGGTTTTTCCTCGATCTGCGGAACATCTCGCAGAAGCAGGGACCCGTTTCATACGTCGGTTCGGGACAGCCCGACGGCACCTCAACGCATCGTTTCGTCGCCGGGCAACGCCCCGTACCTCCGGAATTGGTCTGCCGCGACATCGCCGAATGTTGCGCCGAGCACGTGATGAAGCTGGCAAGGCTGCTGCACAGCTACTTCGTCGCGTTTCCCGTGCATGCGTGCCCCGTCCACGCTTTCACCGAAGAGGGAATGATAACGCTAGGGTACACGCTGGCCGACGTCGAGGAAGCCTTGGGTCTCCCGGACGGCTACATCAGCGCCGCGGCCCCTCCTCCGATTGGCGAAGCGCTCCGCTACCTCCAAAGGGAGCTCGAGCCGCTCAACGTTGCCGACCTCGAGAGGCTGTCCGTCGGAGAGTTCCAGCGGGACTGCGAGACGGTGAAGTTTCCCAAGGCGAGCGGAGGGCACCTCGTGGATGACGTCGCAGCGATAATAGAATTGTCCCAAGGATCCGTGACCCATCCGCGGAATGTGTTCATGGCTGCCGTCATGAAGCGCATCGACGACATGGACCCCTCGTAAACGCCCGCGCCTGCGATGGTCGGAGGAGATGAGATGGAGGCTATGTCAATCAGTCCGGTTGGGTCGACGGCCATTCGAAGCGAAAGCGGCCGACGTAATAAATGTCGTACAGCCACTGGAGATCGGACTCGTACTCGCCGATCGCGATGTCCATCCGGCTGTCATGCTGCCGCTTCAGGTTCGTCGCGCCAACTGGGCGATCGTGTATGCCAGTGTCCGGAGGCGAACAGCGGTGCTTCGATCACTGAAATGCAGAAAAATATCCTGCCAGCCCATTCTCAATTTAAATGCACGGCTAACTCATTGAATTCACAGTCACAGCGCTCATTAGCGCCGGCCCGATTATAAATTCACTGGCCGAGCCAAATCTCACAACGATCCAACCGCGCAAAATCTGTCCGGAAAATCAGCGGCGGGATGCTGTCTCGGAGGCAACTCTTGTAATTGGCCAAGCAAAAAAGAAGCGGCCGACGTAGTGCCTATCATGCAAGAACTGGAGGTCCTCTTCTCAATGCTTAATAGCCTCATCATATCGATCATCATTCATGCGTTTAAAATTGCGTGTGAGAGCGGCGATTGTCTCTGCCATCTTCTTCAACCGCTGGGCTGACTTGTTCTGACCCCATTGAGCCATGTAGTCCTTCGGGAAAACTGGAGGAAGCGAACTCTCGAAGATCCGCGCTAGAATCGATTGACGTACGGGAGATGCCTCGCCGTTCGTGCGACCGACATGATATTCGAGATAGGAGAACATGCCCTCTTTCAAAGCTCCGGAGAGCTTTAGGCCACCATCAGCAGGCGAGGCATCGGTGCCCGGCCAGCGAAACCAGTCCTCCGGATTGGTTGGAAGCCCTGCCCGCCGTTCCCATTCCTTGCCCACTGTTTCGATCAACTGAGCTATGTCGGCATGCCAAGCGGATTTCGTCGGGTCGGCTAGCATCTTGGTCGCGTTCCTCCAAATGCCGTGCAGCTTCTCCATTTCCAGGCCTGGAACTTTTTTGGCGATTTTCGCGACATATGGCGCGGTGTCGAAGGTCCTGTCCCGCGCGGGCCTAGAGGCGAACTGCTTCCAGGTCATCTTAACGCCTCGGATCTTTGATTCGCTAACAAATCCGAGTTCTAGATTTTTCTCCCAGAAGGGTTCGGACATGGCCTTTGCGGATCTCTTGCTAGCCTTGATCAATCCCTTTTCTGGCCTTGCGGCGAGCGAGGCTTTTACCAGATGACTGCACGCCGATTCGAAATGCAGCGCAAATGAGTCCGATGTTCCCGCCGGATAACCGTCATGAACTGCTTCGCTTTCGAATCCGAATTGTCTCCCGACAGCTTGCAGGCGATCGCTGTAACGGAACTGCCTCGCCTTGAGTGTCTTCAATATTGGAATAAGCAGTTCCTGCGCCGATGGAATGGTCACTTCCTTTGTGGTCTGGCCCTGCATCTCACCCCCGGATCTTTGATGCGAAGGAGAATAGCGATTTCGGGCGGCGCAGACAGGCTAGATTTCGCATCGTTGTATATTGCACATGAGCTCGAAGTTGCGGTGACCAACCCCGCTGCCCATAAGCGGCAGCGGTTAAGCGCGAGGGGGAGGGTGTGTCGACGTTGAATTCAGACGACACCGGCTTCGCGTCACGCGGTGGGCGCCCAGCTTTTACGGGTCTGATCTGTTCGCGATGGAAAGAATCGGCTAGATGCTTTCGATAACCTGGGAGAGGCCGAGATAGCACCGCCGTCCAGACCGCGCCCGGCGGCATTGACACCTTCCCTTCATAACATATGAAGACCTTGAAGCTAGCCTCGTCGGGTAGCCTGCAAGCCAACGAGGTGTCGGACCGATGAGGTCGTATAGTTTCGCCGATTTGTTTGCAGGATGCGGAGGCCTTTCACTCGGCCTGTCGCTGGCTGGACTAAAGGGCCGTTTCGCGATTGAGCGGGACGAGATGGCCTTCCGCACGTTCGCGTGCAACTTCATCGAGCGAAATGGACCGGCGGGCCAGTTCAACTGGCCGACGTGGCTTGAGCAAAAGGCTTGGGATGTCGAGGAGC
>NZ_RZRY01000066.1:0-16178 GCF_003998035.1 Mesorhizobium sp. M2A.F.Ca.ET.039.01.1.1
GTTCGAACTGGAGGACATCAACTCCGAATTCGCGCAGGCCGACGTCGCCTATGTCATCGGCGCCAACGACGTCACCAACCCGTCCGCGCGCGACGACAAGTCCTCGCCGATCTACGGCATGCCGATCCTCGACGTCGACAAGGCCCGCACCTGCCTCTTCGTCAAGCGCTCGCTCGGCTCAGGCTATGCCGGCATCGACAACACGCTGTTCTACAAGGACGGCACCATGATGCTGCTCGGCGACGCCAAGAAGATGACCGAGGAAATCGTCAAGGCCATGGATCACTGACCGATAGTCTTAAACCGCCCGACAATCATCGGGAAGGCGGACGAAGTCGATTCAAGATGCCAAGCTACCCAATTCGCCGATCGCACGCTGTGCGAAAACAGCAAGCCATCTGCATTCCACTGCGTCTGGCTGTTTGCTCAGATTCCATGGAATTCAGCAGGAACCTCGATGCCGTATTTGTCGGCGAAGGGACGCAAATTTGTCCAACTTGCTGCGAGGACCTCCACGCTGGATCCGAGTTGCTGGCGCCTCCTTTGGAAGGCCCTTTCACCTGGAATGCGGATTCCATCCATATCTGGCGCCCGCGCGGAACTCCGGAGCAGATCAAGGTACCACGTAGCCCGCGATGAAATCCTGGCGGTTGAACCAAAGGCCTGAAGGTTGATCGCGATAAACAGATGCCCTTGGGTGTGTGTCTCGCCGCTAGCTTGCCAACCTGCTAGCTCAGGGCCGATCCCGCTATCGGTGAGCGGTCCGCACAATAATCCGAGACTGAGCGCGAGCCCAAAACCCTTGTGGCCGCAGAGTGGGCTGATCGCCCCTTGACGAATGAGAACCGGGTCGGTGGTTGGCGCCCCGTCCGGCCCCCGACCGCTTCCTGCAGGCAATTCAACACCCTCATAGGCCGCCTGTCGGACACGCCAACTTGCAACCGCGCTCGTTGCCATATCGAACACATAGGGATCAGGTCCGGAAGTCGGAAACCCGAACGCGATGGGATTGGTGCTCAACAGACGTTCGGTTCCGCCGTGAGGGTGAACGAGCGGCGGACCGGAAGTCATGACGATTCCGACATTGCCTGATCTCGCGAGCAGTTCAGCGTAATACCCGATCATAAAGATGTCCGTGGAGTTGCGCACCGCGACGGTGGCTGACCCGGCCGCGGCAGCGAGTTCAGCTGCCAGTCCAACGGCCGCTACTGCCGCGACCTGTCCAGGCCCGCGACGCCCGTCGATCACCGCGGCTGCCGGAGAGCGATGCACGATCTCGGGCTCGGCATGCCCGTCGATAAGGCTACGCTCCAAGCTGGCAAGCGTGTAAGGCAGATAGTCCAGCCCTTGGCCTCCAACCCCTCTGAGGTCGGCCTCGACGTGAATGTCGGCAGCGCACTCCGCGTTGGGAAGCGATGCCCCTGCGCCCACCATGAGATCCACCATGAACTGTTTCAGGCGGCGATGATCAAGCTTGATAGTGAGAGGCTCGTCGACCATTTCACGCTTCTCCACGGGCTTCAATAGAGGTCAGGCGGCGAACGACGCCAGCACCTCACGGCATTTGCGCTTCGCCAACAAAGGCCTGACGAAATCGTTCGATGAGGCAGCTCGAAGCGATAACGCGGCAAAGCAAGCCGACCGGCTCAAACGCCTCGATAGTCCCGCCCGCCCTGATCGGCACATTCATCATCCGCTGACTTTGGCTGAGTGTGCCTGACCGAACAGACGGCCTTCTCCCCTGGAGAGGTTCCCAACCCTCGCGTTAGAAAGCGCATCCCAGGCGGTTGCCTGGTTGCTGGTAACGACAGGAACGCCCAGCGCCGCCTCAAGTTCGCCGACGATGCCTGCAGTCCTTAGGCCGGTACAGGAAATGAACAGAGCGTCGCTTTGCGGGTGGATCGCGTCCCGCGCCGCGGCCTTCAGCGATGCAGGCGACAGGCGGTTCATTTGCTGGTCGCCATCAAGGTCGAATGTCGAACAGCGGTCGAGCGCAAAGCCTTTGGCGACGAGGTGATCCGCGACCAGGTCGGCGGCTTCTTGATGGTAGGGCGCGAGTATCGAAATCCGCCGCGCCTCCAACGCCTTGAGCCCTTTGGCTGCGGCCTCGATAGGCGTCACGACCGGGATGCCCGGCTGGGCAGCCGATAGATGCCTCATGGACCCGCTCTATGCCGATCGCGGCGGTACCGGATGTGCACGAAAATGCCACGGCATCGAGGCGTCCGCTGGATGCCAGCAGTTGGGCTGCCTTTGTCAGGTGATCGCCCATGGCCGCGAGCGAGGCAGCGTCGGCCACCTTGTCCATTGGTACCCGCGTCACCAGCATCTCGACGCCCTCTACGAAGGAGAGCCAATTGCGTAGATCGGCAACGCTGGCGCGATCGACCGAAAGGCAGATAAGCCCGACGGCGGCTCGGAAGCCGATACCGGCGTCAAAGCTTGAGTCGTCGGTTTTGACAAGGTTCCAATTGCGCTGCATTGCGGGTACCTATCGATGAGAATGAGCTAGGCCCGCCCGCGGGTTCGATACATTCATATTGTGCAACGTTGATTTGGGTGGACGTCAACCAAACAGCATAAATCTTGAGAGTTGTGGCTTCTGTCCCCGAGAATTATGCGGGCTTCTAGGGGCTATATGCCCAGCCGACGACGAAGGGGAAAGTTTGAAAACCACGAATGTAAAAGCCCTCAGAATGATATGTGTGTGAGGGTCCCGGCGCCGTAGCTTGGCTCGAATATGGGTCATTCACACGGAAATCGGGGACCTCGATGCTCGGCGATCTCATAGCTTACGGGAAGAAAATAGTTGTGCCGATTACCATTGTGTCGGCACTCGCCTGTGGCCAGGTGGCGGCCCAGGATCAGTCAGGTCCCATCAAGATAGTCGTGACCGGCATTACCGATGCCGATTTCATAGCCAACGTGTATGGGGCTTTTCTCGAGAAGCAGGGTTTTAAAGTCGAGCGCGTCAAGGCCGATTACGCGGCCCAATTCGTCGGCCTTGAGGCAGGCGATCTCGATTTCTCGACAAGCATCTGGGAAACCAGTCGCGACATCTTCGACGCAGCGTTGGCCACGGGCGAAGTCGTGAATATGGGAGCGACCGGCGTCAAGGTCAGAGAAGGTTGGTGGTACCCGACATATGTCGAAAAGCTTTGCCCGGGGCTGCCGGATTGGAAGGCACTTCTTCAGCCCGATTGCGTGAAGGCGCTTTCGACGGTCGAGACGGCCCCTCTGGGTCGTTTCGTCGAGGCACCGGCGGACTGGACGACCAACAATATCGCGAGATTGAAGTCGCTCAAACTCCCCTATTCGCTGGAATCGACCGGCACGCCCGCTGCGCTCCATGCCGCCATGGTGGGACCGATGCAGCGTAAGGAGCCGGTGATCGGCTGGGGATTTTCGCCAGACTGGATGACCACCGAGTATGAGGGCAAGTTCGTGCAGTTCCCGGCCTTTGAGCCGGGTTGCATCGCGGACAAGACCTGGGGCGCAGATCCAAACGAGATCTGGGATTGCGACAACCCCGCTGGCTACGTCTGGAAGGTCGCGAACGTCAAGTCCGAGGCCAAGTTTCCCAAGGCGGCCCGTATACTTCGCCTCTTCCAGTTGAAGACCGAGGACGTGGCATGGGGAATCCGACGAGTCGATGTCGACGGCGTGGAGAGCATGGACGCGGCGGCTGAGTGGCTGTCCAAACATGCGGACGTCGCGGCGGACTGGGCTCAATGACCGAGCCGGCGACGGTTTCAGGCGGCGACATCTTATCCTGCGCGAACGTCTGGAAATTCTACGGGCCAAAAGCCCACCAGATAGAGGCGGGGCGGTCGCGCGGCATCTCCGCCGCGCAACTCTACGCCTCGCCCCGTCATTTGGCTGCAGTTCGGGACGTGAGCCTTTCCGTCAATCGCGGCGAGATCCTCGTTCTTATGGGTCTGTCAGGCTCGGGTAAGTCTACTCTTCTGCGCTGCATGACGAGGCTGGTGACACCAACCTACGGCAGCGTTTTTTTTGATGGGTTGGCGATGGGAGAACTCGACGCCCGCCGCTTGATGCAGGTGCGGCGCGAGAAGATGGGTATGGTGTTTCAGGGCTACGGCCTGCTGCCGCACATGACCGCGCTGCAGAATGTCAGCTTCCCGATGCGCATCAAGGGCGTGGAAAAGGCGCGTCGAGAAGAGAGGGCGCGCGAAATGCTTGCCCTGGTGGGTCTCGACGGGCGGGCAGATCACTATCCCGACCAACTGTCCGGAGGCCAGCAGCAGCGCGTCGGCATCGCCCGGTCTCTCACTCTGGAACCTGATATCTGGTTCCTGGACGAACCCTTCTCGGCTCTTGATCCGCTGGTGCGGCGGGAGATGCAGGACGAAGTGATGCGGTTGCAGACAATATTGCGGAAATCGATTGTCTTCGTGACACACGATTGCAGCGAGGCGATGCGGCTGGCCGACAGGATTGCCATCATGAAAGACGGTGAGATCGTCCAGCTATCGACACCGGAGCAACTCGTCCTTTCACCTGCCAACGACTATGTCGCGGCGTTTACGCGCGATGTTCGCCGGGCCGAAGTTCTGACAGTCGCGTCGGTCATGGATCACACGGCGTCCGCTGCTGGCCTTACTGGCCCCACCATACAGGCCCGCGACAAGATCGTGGACGTTGCCGGGCCTGTCCTGAGCGCAACAGATCCTGTGAGAGTGCTTGGCAGTGACGGCGCCGCGATTGGAGCGATCAGTCGCAACGCCGTGCTTGCAGTCCTGCTTTCCGGAACCGCGCGGGCACATAATCACCCATGAGCCGCTCCGGGTCGGTCATGACGGGCCCTTTGACGCCTCTGCGTAGCGTGGAGCTTCCAAGCCGGCTCAGGGTGGTTTCCCCGACAGGTCTGCTCGCACGGGCATTGCTTGCCGTCGGTCTCTCGCTTTGCGTGGCTCCGTTGTTCGGTCTCGGCCTGCCCGCGGCATTGTCGACGGTTCCAGATGCTCTGGTTCCGCCGTTCATGAAGTGGTCAGGCGCTGCGATAACCTACGTAGCTAAGGACGCGGCAATATTCGGTGTCGAGCTCAACCAGCTCACCCGAGCCTTCGCGACGATCTTTCTTTATCCCATGCGGTTTCTGCAAGATCTGCTGACCATGGGGATCACGGTCGGCGGCGTTGTCTTGCCGCCTCTACCATGGCTTTCGGTGGTCCTCGCCGCGGCTCTCTTCGGGGCAAGGCTGGGGGGCTGGAAATTGGCCGTCTTGGTAGCAAGCGCATTGCTTTACGCGCTTCTCTTTGGTTTGTGGCAACCGACCATGCTGACCTTGGCGTCAGTACTTGTATCGGTCCTCGTTGGCACGGTTACCGGAACTCTTCTGGGAATAACTGTCTATCGTCACCCGGCGCTCGAGAAAGTCATGACGCCGGTCTACGATATCATGCAGACGGTTCCGGTTTTCGCCTATCTGGTGCCGATCCTCTATTTGTTCGGCTTCGGTCCAGTCGGCGCAATGATCGCAACGGTGATCTACGCGACGCCGCCGATGGCAAGGGTCGTGACACTGGCCCTCGAAGAAGTGCCACCGTCCATCCGGGAAGCAGCAGAAATGGCCGGCACGACCCGCCGGCAGTCTATGTGGCTCGTCCTGCTGCCCTCTTGCCGACAGAAACTCCTGGTAGGCCTCAACCAGCTGATCATGCTGTCACTTGCAACGGTCATCATCGCAAGCGTCATCGGTGCGGACGGCCTCGGCGCAGTAGTGCTCAAGGCTTTGCAGTCTTTGAAAATCGGCAAGGGGATAGAGGCCGGAGCGGCGATCGTGCTCCTGGCGATCGCGCTCGATCAACTCGGCAAGGCGGCCGCGTCCCCAGCACCTGCTGCCAGAGTCCCTGGATGGCTGGGGCGCGGGAGCTTCTTGAGCATACTCCTCGCGACGCTGACAGTTCCGTTTCTGCTGCAGCTTGCGATGCCTTGGCTCGGCCGTTTGCCGATGGGGTCTACCCTTTCGATGGCTTCATGGTGGGACAATCTCGTGCTGACCGTGAACGCGAACTGGTCCGTCCAATTGCGGGAGACCAAAACACTCGCCTTCATCTGGCTGCTCAAGCCGGCCAAGCTTTTCGCGCTCAGCATCCCCTGGTTCGGCGCCGTTATCGCCGTTGCTGCGGCGGGATACATCCTGCAGGGCTGGCGTCTGGCCGTGACCTGTCTCCTGATGATGCTGTTCGTTGCCACGTCCGGCTTATGGATGCAGGCGCAGCTTACCAGCTATCTCCTCGTGGCAAGCGTGGTACCGGCTCTGCTGATCGGGATACCGGTGGGGATCTTATGCGTGGCCTATCCCAAGTTCGACGCTGTCATGACCTGGATCATCGATACCATCCAGACCCTGCCCAGCTTTGTTTACCTCATTCCGATAATCATGTTCCTCGGGTCGGGGGACTTCGCCGCACTGATCGCCATCGTAGCCTACGCTTGGACACCGGCTGCCCGTTATACGGCCGCGGCGTTGCGCAATATCCCAAGCGCGGTCATTGAGGTCGCGGAGATGACCGGGGCCTCGGCCTGGCAACGCCTGTTCTTTGTGCGTCTGCCGGTAGCCCGTTCGGGCCTGCTGCTGGCAGTCAACCAGACCATCATGATGGCGTTTGGCGTGCTCGTCATAACCGCCCTGATCGGAACCAAGGGCCTCGAGGCGGACTGTCTCATGTCGCTCAGCAAAGCCGATCCGGGGCGCGGTATCGTTGCCGGAGCAGCCATGGTCTGTCTTGCGATTATGGCCGACCGTCTGCTTCGCGCCTCACTGATAAAAAAGGCGAGGACCTAGATGCTGAAGGATTCCTACGACTTCATCATCGTGGGCGCTGGTTCCGCAGGGTGTGTCCTGGCCGGCAGGCTGTCTGAAGATCCAAAGTGCCGTGTGCTCCTCGTGGAAGCGGGTGGTGGAGACCGAAACCCGGTCATCCGCCTCCCCACCGGCGAAGTCTTCACGGTTGGCAGCAAGATGGACTGGAAGTTCCGCAGCGAGCCGGAGCCCGGGATGGGCGGATTGTCCATCAGCCTGCCGCGCGGCAAGGTGATCGGGGGCTCGTCGTCAATCAACGGGCAAATCTACCTGCGCGGGCATCGCAGCGACTATGACGAGTGGGCCCACCTGGGAGCAGTGGGGTGGTCATTTGCCGATGTCCTGCCATATTTCAAGCGATCGGAAAACTGGAAAGGCGAGGACAAGTCTGGCCTGCGGGGAGGCTCAGGCCCGCTCAAAACCGCTTTCGGCAACTATCGCAATCCGCTTTTTGATGCCTTCTTCGAAGCTGGCCGACAGTTGGGGTACGCCATAAATCCCGACCATAATGGTGCTGAGCAGGACGGTTTCGGCTGGTCGCAATTCACCCATACTCACGGATTTCCTCTCCGTTGCTCGTCGTCCAACGCCTATCTGGCGCCGGCGCGCCCGCGACCGAATCTGGCCGTTGAGACCAACGCTCAGGTCACCCGCCTCGAAATCGAGCATGGCCGGTGTCTCGGCATCACATATGTGAGGCGTGGCGGGCTGCCGCAGACCGTCCGATGCGGGCAAGAGGTCATATTGTCCGCGGGAGCCTACCAATCGCCACATCTGCTGATGTTGTCCGGCATTGGGCCTGCCGATGAAATTCGCCGGCACGGCTTGGCCGTGAAGCACGAATTGCCAGGCGTGGGTGAAAATCTGCAAGAACATATCGGGGGAATGGTGCAGCATTCCTGCCTTAAACCCATCACCTATTACAGCCTTCTCAACCCGTTGCGGGCAGCAGCGGCCGCAGCCGAACTGGTGGCGTTGCGCAGTGGACCGCTCTCGGTATTTCCAATGAATGCCCAGGCCTTTCTCCGCAGCAAGCCGGGCATCGATCGGCCGGATCTGCAATTCTATCTGTTCCCTGCCGCCATCGCGGAGCATAACTACCGCCCGGCATTTCATGGCTACAGTATACATTGGGGTGTCCTGCGTCCTAAGTCGCGCGGGCGCGTATCGCTACGATCGGGCGATCCCTTCGACGCCCCGCGTATTCTCAACAATTTTATGACGGAGCCGGAAGACCGAGCCCTGAACCTGGCTGGCCTCAAGATAGCTCGTCAGATTCATGCTCAGCCTGCCTTCGATGGACTTAGGGGCAATGAAATCGCCCCGGGTGCTGCAATCGTCGACGACGACTCCCTTGACCGTTATCTCGGGAGCACATCCGTTCCTCACTATCATCCGGTCGGCACCTGCCGAATGGGTAGCGATGAGAATGCCGTTGTCGACCCGCAGTTGCGGGTCAGGGGCATGCCTGGGCTGCGCGTCATCGACGCCTCTGTCATGCCGAGGCTAATTGGCGGCAACACCAATGGGCCTACCATCATGATCGCTGAAAAGGGCGCCGACTATATCAGAGGTCTGGCATCATTGGCTGCCTGACAAACCAAAGACAAAAGGGTCGGAGGGCATCTTTGCAATGAGGTCGCTCGAAGAGGGTTCGATCTAAACCAAGGCCCCTTGCTCGGACGCGGGCCTCCCCCGGCAAAATGTTCACAGACAAATCATTCGCGCGGCCAGCCGCAGCTATTTGAGATGAGATGACGCAGTATCCAGACATGTGGTCAGCCGTGAATATCGCTGCGGCCGTTCAGTCCGGCACCGTCTCAGCAGTTGAAATTGCGCGTCTATCCCTCGACCGCATCGCCGAACATAACCAGACGTTTAACGCCTTTGCCCTGGTTCTGCCCGAGCAGGCGATCAAGCAGGCGCAGGATATCGATCGTCGGCGACGCGCGGGCGAGCCGCTTGGCTTGTTGGCCGGCGTCCCGGTCGCCATCAAGGATTTTACTCCGACAGCCGGGATCAGGACAACGCTTGGTTCCAGAGCGTTCGAAGATTTTGTACCGCTGCAGGACGCTGTAATAGTCCGGCGACTTCGCGAGGCCGACGCGATCCCTGTCGGCAAAACCACAACACCGGAATTCGCCAGTTCATGGTTTACCCGCAGTGATCTGTTCGGCGACACCCGCAATCCGTGGGATCCATCCCGCACGTCCGGTGGCTCTTCGGGAGGGGCTGCCGTCGCCGTCGCCACGCAGTGCGTGCCTTTGGCCGAGGGCTGCGACATGCTGGGCTCGGTGCGCGGGCCGGCATCGTTTTGCGGTGTCGTTGGGCTGAAGCCGTCCCTGGGTCGGATTCCCTTCGATGCACTTCGGTCAAAGTTCGACGACATCAGCCATTTTGGCCCATTGGCGCGAACAGTCGATGACGCCGCGCTGTTCCTGCGATCTACCGCAGGATCCCATCCGGTCGATCTTTTCTCCTATCTACCGCCGCTTCGCCTGGACTCCGAGATCTCAGGGCAACCCGAAACTTTGCGGATCGCGTTCTCGATGGATCTAGGGTATTGCGCGGTGCATCCGGAGATCCGCAGTGCTCTCGAAGCCACTGCCTTCGCTTTGAGTGCCGCCGGCGCCAGTGTCGAAGCGATCGACCTGGGAATGGATGCCGACGATGCCGAACTGGTATCCAATGCGTCGATGGTCTGGATGGCTGCGCACTATGGCGACCTTCGGGACCGCAAACCCGAGCAACTCTCCCAACTCACGCTAAGGATGATCGACATCGGCCGGACCTTCAATGCGGCGCACATCAAGCGCGTCGACTTCGTCCGAGCCAAGCTATGGCAGAAGCTGGCGGTCATATTTGCCAATTACGACGTGTTGCTCTGCCCGACGATGGCGCAGCCCGCGCCGGCCTTGAGCGGGGATGATTTCGATTTCGGCGGCCGCAACGAGCAAGGCCGGCTGGCCGCGCTCGATCTGACAAGCATCTTCAATCTGGTAGGCGCCTGTCCGGCAATTTCAGTGCCATGCGGGATGACGGCGGATGGCCTACCGGTTGGCGCTCAGTTTGTGGCACCGCCCCACAACGAGGCTCTGGTTCTGTCGGCAGCGCGCGCCGTCGAACGCGTCCGGCCGCAGCCCTCCTGGGGGCAATAGCAGTGATTTTGCAGGTGCCGCGGCAATTCCGTCGTTCTTAAGTGTGGAGATCCCGATGATCAAAAGCATTTCCGTTCCGATCGAACCGGTTTCAGAAGACAACTTTCGATCCTTCGGCCACATAATTGCTGCGCCGAAGAAGGACCCGCAATTCGTCGGACCGGGATATTCCACTTGGCGCTATCCGCTTGTTCTCGGAGGAACGGCAGACTTGACGATGTTACGTCACCCGTTCGGTCCTGTAGTTTGCAACCGGTTTGAAAAGCACCCTACCATTACCGAGTTGCGCGTGCCGCTCGATCCCGTCGTGTCCGTCGTCTTCGTCGCCAGCACGCTCGATATACCGCGGCCACAGGACATGAAGGGATTCCTGGTGGACGGTGAAACCGCCATGCTTATAGAACGAAACATCTGGCACTCCGCCTCCTTCCCGCTTGATCCGCGAGGGGCGCACTTCATTCTGATTTCAGATCGGGAAACCGAGGGCGAACTCGAGGAGGCCGGCATTGACGGGGTTCCCTCCGTCTATACGCAAATGGTAGACTGGACTGGGCAGTACGAATTGGTTCCAGACTATTCGGGACTGGGTGAATCTTACGACCGCCTAGCCTGAAGGTCAGCCATCGCGGCATCGACGGCTATGCGCTTCAGGTTCGGCTCTGCGGCATGGCATGGCCAGCCACTTCCATTTGATTTTTTGGTCGACAGACGCGCCTTACTGCAGAAGTTCCTGGCCCAAGGCAGCCTGACGGCCTCCTGCGCGTCACCGGCTTCGGAACGGGAGCAGGCGGCCACAAAGCGGCCTTCGGTCTGTTCAACTATCGCGTCCGGGTTCCAAATGGTCTCGCCACGATCGGTCACGAATTCTGGCCAGATCCCCCCATTCTTTCGGCCGGCCGAATGGCAGTCGGCTCCCGTGTGGGTTGGCGATTCCGCTGCACTTGTCTTGCCAGCACACAAAGCAATTCGAACATGATCGTGGCGCCTGCGATCGCCGTCATCCCGGCAAGGTCGAAGGGCGGCGCAACCTCAACGACGTCAGCACCAATGAGGTTCAGGCCGTCGAGCTGCCGTACCAGGTGCTGTGCTTCCCTTGTCGTGAATCCGCCGATTTCCGGAGTACCCGTTCCGGGCGCCATCGAAGGATCGATTGAATCGATATCAAAAGTTACATAGGTCGGCGAAGTCCCGACGATGTCGCGAACCTCCGCCATCACGGCTTCCGGGCCCCGGCTGCTGAACTCCTCCATGTACACTATGCGGACGCCTTGCGCCTTCGCCCAATCGTGCTCTTGGGGAGAATACAGCGATCCGCGGATTCCGATTTGAACGACACGATGGGGATCCAGCAGATCCTCTTCGATCGCGCGACGAAACGGCGTTCCGTGAGTGAAACGATTGTCTCCGAAATAGGTGTCGTTCGTATCCGAATGCGCGTCGAAGTGTATGAGCCCGATCCGTTCCTTCCTGGCGACCGCGCGCAATACCGGCAAGGTCACAAGGTGGTCACCGCCGACAGAGAGCGGTAGGGCGTGAGCCGCGACAATCTCTGCGATACCGCTTTCGATGAGCCTGAGGCTATCTTGAAGATCGATCGGATTGACTGCCAGATCGCCGACATCCGCGACATTCGCTATTTTGAACGGCTCTGTCTTGAAGACATGGTGCGTGCTGCGCATCAAGCTGGAATAGTTGCGCACTTCGCGCGGCCCATGCCGGGCGCCAGCGCGGTTGGTTGTTCCGCCGTCCCATGGAATACCGACCAATGCGATGTCCAGCCCCTCGGCTGATCCGACCGCCGGCAATCGCATGAAGGTGGCAAGCCCGGCAAAGCGCGGAACGATGGCAGCATCAACCGGTTGATGAAATTTTCCTTCCATCCTCACTGTCCTAACTGAAATTCTTCTTTGATGATCTCAACCATCCGACTGACGCAATCCTCTAGAAGCCATTCGCCTTTTTCCGCGGACGCCCCTTCCGTCATCGAAAGAACGCCCGACGGCGGAACCTCAACCGGCGGTCTTGGGAATCGGTCGTATGGGCGAAACTTTGCTGGCCCGTCATGCAGAGAGCGGCCGAGATCCACCTGATTCGGGCGGATCGCAAGCATCAGCGATGTCTCGAGCACGCTCGCATGCTCGAGTTCTATGCCTGGGAAGCCGTTCGGAAAGATCTGGTCGATTGTCTGTGGTCGCACGAACTCCCAATGATCCATGCGCAGAATGCTCAGGCCACTCCCTTCGTCCCGTCCGACCGCATCGAGTGCAAGCTCGATGCCTTCAATCGACGGCCAAACATTTTCATAGTGACCATTGAGCACCACTATGCGGTGCACCTTCTGGCGATGGAGTTCGACAATAACGTCGCGCACGACCAGGGAGAAGGTGTGCGCGGAGAGGTTGATGGTTCCGGCAAAGGCGGGCCCGCCACCGGAACGCGGCTGAGAGCGGTTGCCGTAGGGCACGGTGGGTGCGACGAGTGCGCCGGTGGCTCTCGCAACGCGCTCGCCGATAAAGGTCGGGATAACAACGTCCACATTGAGCGGCATGTGGTGGCCATGTTGCTCCGTGGCGCCGAGCGGCAAAATCACTGGAGCGCCAGCGCCAATCCTGCATTCGGCCTCCGGCCAGGTCAGGTCTGCTAGAAAGACTGAATCATTCATCACCACTCCTTCCCGCAATGCCGCTCGATGGCAGAGACAGCGCGCAAAAAACAATGTCCGTCTCCCACGTGAGGCTAAACAGGGTTCAACGCGATGGCTCCCAGCACATTGTCATCCCAGCTTTCGGCCAACCAAGGTGCTACGCTGCCCATGACGGTAAAATCGAGTTATCTGCGACGTTGCATCTAGGATTCTCGATGTTTGATCTCTTCCCCACCGGTTCTCCGTCAAGGTGCCTCCGCAGAGGCGGGCGACCGATGTCGAGAGCCCACCGATGCTGGCTACATCACCTCTAATTCCGTTCAAGGTTACATTTGCAGATAGTAATGTTTTACCCCGCCGTCGCGTGCCCTCATGGCTCGTCATAAATGGGAGACGGCAAATGGCCTCACTTGCAATGATCAAGCATCCCGCAGCCATCGTTGCGCTGGCGCTGCTGACCGCGCTGCCGGCGCGCGCTGAAACCAAGGGACCTGTTACAGACGACAACGGCGTGGTTGAGATCCCCGAAGGCGAACCGCTTATGATCGGCAGCTTTTTGGCACTGACCGGCGCCGACGCCGCCCTGGGCATCGACGCCCGCCGCGGCATCGAAATCGCCCTCGATCGCGTCGGTGCCACCTACAAAGGGCATCCGATCGAGATATCTTTCGAGGACGAGACCTGCAGCCCGGAAGGAGGGCAGACCGCAGCCACGCGCCTCGCCTCAAACGATCAACTTGTCGCAATTCTTGGACCCAGTTGCTCCGGCGCCGCGAGAGCCGGCGTGCCAATTCTCTGGCAACACAAGTTCCCGGTTGTCGGTGTCGGCCCAACCTCGCCAACGCTAACCGACCCGGCTCGTGGCCCAGACTTCGATGGGTTCGTCAGAGTTTCCTTCAATGATAACGCCACCGGCAAGTTCGCGGCGTCGTACGCCCTAAAGGGCGCCAAGACAGCAGCGACTCTGCATGACGGCAGCACCTACGGTCAACAGATCGTCCGCACCTTTGAGGCAGAGTTCAAGGCGCAAGGTGGAACCATCGTTGCCGAGGAGGCTGTCGGTCCCACCGACACTGACCTTCGCCCCGTTCTGACGAGGATCGGCACCCAAAAGCCGGACCTCCTTTTCGCGCCGCTCTATGTTGCCGCCGGTGCGTATCTTGTTCGACAGAGGGAGGAAGTGGACGGGCTCAAGAATACCAAGCTGTTGGCGACCGATCCGATCATGGCTCCGGCCTTTATGACTGCCGCCGGCAAGGCCGCGGTCGATGTTAAGATGGTCGGCATCGACTTCCGCCCGGAGACTTTGGGGCCAGCTTACCAGAAGTTCGTCGAGACCTATAAGTCGAAGTATGGAGAGGCTCCAATCGCCGGCTTTCATGCTTACGGCTATGACGCCCTCGGCGTGTTGATGGCGGCCATCGACAAGGTGGCGGTTGAGAAGGACGGCGAACTCTTCATTGGGCGGGATGCGCTCAACAAGGCGATCCACGCCACAGCCGGCTACGAGGGGCTCACAGGCAAGCTGACCTGCGACCATCTCGGAGACTGCGCTTCGCCGGTCTACGCGGTATGGCAATTCACATCCGGCGATGCGGCCAGCTACTCCCTTGGGACGAACCCGAAACGAGTGGACTGATGAACGACGACACAGTCATCGCCAGGAGGCAAAACGTCGACGGTTCGGGCCATGGCCCGAGCCGTTCGGGTAACCTTCTAAGCTGGTTATCGGATGCCATGTCGGAGTGGCGTCGGCGCTCGACCTGGGTAGATTACGTGATGCTGGGACTTCGCATCGCGCTGCTGATTATTGTTGTCGCCGGCCTGACCCGGTCGTTGACGAGCAACGAATATAGCGCTCGAGACTGGGCGTCGTTTGCGGTGTTCGGGTTGACACTTGGCAGCATCTACGCGCTGGTCTCGCTCGGCTACACAATGGTCTACGGCGTGCTGCGGATGATAAACTTCGCCCATGGCGATGTGTTCACTACCGGTGCCTTCGGTGGCTTGATCGTCGCCGGCCCTTTCATTGAGAGCGGGTCGACCGTCGGCCTCATCGGGGTGCTCGTCGCCGGCGCCTCGACCTCGGCGGCCATCGCAGTCCTCATCGAGCGGGTCGCCTATCGCGCTTTCAGCCGGAGTGGTTCCCTGGCTCCATTGATCTGCGCGATCGGGGCCTCTTTCGTCTTGCAGTATACAATTCGAGGGCTATTCGGAACTGGATCAAGGGCCTATCCCGACGTAGCTGCCCTCAATGGCGCCATAAGCCTCGGAATCGTGCAGATTCCGTTGGTGCAATTGTTCGTCATCGCCGCCGCCCTGCTGGCAATGGCAGTCCTGCACGTCATCGTGCAACACACGACGCTGGGTACATCGATGCGAGCTGTGGCGGAAGATCGCGAGGCGGCGGCGCTGATGGGAATCAATTCCGACCGGGTCGTGACACTCACCTTTATGATTGGCGGGACGATGGCCGGTGTCGCGGGTGTCCTCTACGCCCTGGTGTTCAAGCAGATACACGCGTTCATGGGCTTCACGCTCGGCATCAAAGGCTTCGCCGCCGCTGTGCTCGGCGGTATCGGAAACATACCGGGTGCGATGGCGGGGGGCTTTTTGCTCGGCTTGTCGGAAAGCTTTGGCCCGGCGGCGCTTCTCAGCGGATTCGGGATACCTGCTCCTTATCAGCTCAAGGATGCGATCGCATACGGACTGCTGGTGATGATCCTGATCTTTCGACCAAGAGGCATATTCGGTGAGCGCCTCTCCGTGAAACGGATGTAATTCCATGTCCATTTCCCCTGGCCAATCTGGCTCGCCTTGGTGGCATTTGGCGCTCAAGGTAGGAGCGGTTTGCGGATTTACCGGCGTCTATATAGTCGGCGTAGGCGTGTTCAGCGCATTTGGCGCCCGCTCGGTGCTGGCGCACGCAGTGTCGCTAGGGCAGCTTTTGTTGTTGGCCGTCGCCTTCACGGGTGGCTGGTACGCGGTATCCAACAGGCAGCTGAAACCTTTCGAACGCTGGCTTGCCAGTGCCGGGACAGGCCTCCTGGCAGGCTTGTCTTATGCCGCCGTCCTTCTTGTGGCGCGCAGCGCCAACGTCCAGGGGTTGTTCGTGGCATTCAATCAACCGACTTTGTCAGCCGCGCTGCTTGGTCAGTCGGGTGCCGGGACGATCGCAGCACTTGCCGGGCTGGCGTCCGTGACTGCTCTTGCCGGGGCTGCCATCCGCCAATGCCCATCGGCTGTTCGTCGTACAATTCTTGCCGCCGCGGTGGCGGTGCTTCTCGGAGCGCTCTTGCGCGACCTATGGGTTAGCCTGTTTTCGACCCTGCTAAGGGGACGTTGGTGGGTTTCGACCATCTATGTGTCAAGCGGTGGGCTCACCTGGGTCGGCGCCGGCATCGCGGTGTTGGCCGGCGTTGCGTGGCAGATTGCGCATCATCTGATCGGACAACGCCGCACGCCAATGATCGACGTTGTCATCCTGATGGTCGCGGCCCTGCTCGTCCCTTTCCTGACAAATGCATTCGTTGCCCAAGTCATGCTT
>NZ_RZRY01000670.1:0-3370 GCF_003998035.1 Mesorhizobium sp. M2A.F.Ca.ET.039.01.1.1
GCTCTGCGTTGTGCAGATTTCGCCCGGCGACGGCAGCGCCGACGTCATCCAGATCGCGCCTGGCCAGAAGAAAGCGCCGAATCTCGTCAGCCTGCTTCGCAACCGCGCGGTCACCAAGCTGTTCCATTACGGCCGCTTCGACATCGCCGTGCTCTACAATGCCTTCGGTGTCATGGCGGAGCCGGTGTTCTGCACCAAGATCGCCTCGCGGCTCGTCCGCACCTACACCGACCGCCACGGGCTGAAGGATCTGTGCAACGAATTGCTCGGCATCGGCCTGTCCAAGGCGCAGCAATCCTCGGACTGGGCAGCGGAAACGCTCTCGCCCGAACAGCTCGACTATGCCGCCTCCGACGTGCTCTATCTGCACCGTCTGCGCGAGGTTCTGGCGGCGCGCCTGGCGCGCGAAAACCGCACCAAGGAGGCCGACGCCTGCTTCCGGTTCCTGCCTACGCGCGCCAAGCTCGACCTTATGGGCTGGGCGGAGGAAGACATTTTCGCGCATAGCTGACGGAACCCGGCGCGGCGGCGGGCGTTCTTGCCGGTTCGGCCGGTTCACGGAGCGGGCCGGTTCGTGGAGGGAGTGAGATGGCAGAGCGCAAACCGATAGAAAGCGCGCCGAAGGACGGGGCGAAAGTCACCATCCTGTGGAAGGACGGCGACGGCGTCGTCAATGAATCCGTCGGCCAGTATCGCGATGGCGGCTGGTGGGTCTACACCGACAGCGACACGCAAAAGAAGGTCGATCCGACGAGCTGGCGTCCGGCATCGGGTGACGACGACGAATGAAGCTGGCGCTGGCGAGGCCGGCCGCTTTCCAATAGGTTCCATCCGTCACAGTTGGATGGCCGATTCGGGGTGCGTGGCTTCGTTGGTCCTCCGCTCACGGAGGGATTGGCAATGGGAATTGAAAGCCTGCTCGTTTTCATCATCATCGGCGCGATCGCCGGCTGGCTTGCCGGCCTGATCGTCAAGGGTTTCGGCTTCGGACTGGTCGGCAACATCGTCGTCGGCATCGTCGGCGCCCTGATTGCCGGCTGGATATTCCCAAGGCTTGGCTTTGCCGTGGGCGGCGGGATCCTTGCCGCGATCATCCACGCCACGATCGGCGCGGTGGTCCTGCTGGTGCTGATCAAGCTGGTGAAACAGGCCTGATCTTCCAGAAGGCATCGGGGACGCGCCATGAAGCAGAACATGCTCTATGTCATCATCGGCGCTCTCGTGGTCGTGGTCATTGCGCTCGGCGTCTACGTCTATCGCGAGCAGACGAGGCCGAAAGGCGTCGAGCTCAAGATCGACGACAAAGGCATTTCGATCCAGCAGAACTGATCACGGTGGCCAGCCGCCGGCGCCGTGAGGAGCCAGACTGCGCCGTGTGACGCGGCTGCTGCCCGCGGCGATCGGTGAGAAGCCGAATTCAGAAAATCCTAACGGTTTTCAAAACCGTGCATAAACCCTGCTTTAACGCGCCTTTAAACCGCCGCATCTACTCTTCAACCCGAACGCCATCGGTACCGGGGACAAACAGCTAGAGCGCATGGCGAACCGCAGAGACAGTCGCATCGAACCGAGCTTCGAGGGATCGCCGCGCGCGAAATCCTCCGAGGGCTTTTCGGTGAGCGAGGAGGATCGCGTCGTGCCGCGCACCCGCAAATCCGCTGCCAAGGGCAGGTCCGCCAAGGCGAAATCACGCGGCCGCGGCCGCGATCGCAACCGACGCGGATTGCTCGGCATCGCCACTCGGCTGGTCTACTGGTGCTTTGTGCTGTGCATCTGGGGCGGCATCGCGGCGGCCGGCGTCGTCGTCTATTATGGCGCCAAGATGCCGGCGGCGACGACGTGGTCGGTCCCTGACCGCGCGCCGAACATCAAGATCGTCTCGGTCGATGGCGCGCTGATCGCCAATCGCGGCGCGTCGGGCGGCGAGGCCGTCGGGCTGCACGAAATGTCGCCCTATATCCCCGAAGCCGTCGTCGCCATCGAGGACCGGCGCTTCTATTCGCATTTCGGCATCGACCCGATCGGCCTGTCGCGCGCCATGGTCACCAACCTCATCGGCGGGCATTTCTCGCAGGGCGGCTCGACGCTGACGCAGCAGCTGGCCAAGAACCTGTTCCTGACGCCGGACCGCACGCTGGAGCGCAAGGTCCAGGAAGTGCTGCTGGCGCTCTGGCTCGAGCACAAGCACACGAAAGACCAGATCCTCGAAATGTACCTCAACCGGGTCTATTTCGGCTCGGGCGCCTATGGCGTCGAGGCGGCCTCGCGGCGCTATTTCGGCAAGAGCGCGCGCGACGTGTCGCTTTCGGAGGCAGCCCTGCTGGCAGGCCTGCTCAAGGCGCCGTCGAAGCTTTCGCCGGCGCGCGACCCGAAGGCGGCCGAGGAGCGGGCGCAACTCGTGCTCGCGGCCATGCGCCAGACAGGCAAGATCAGCGACAAGGAATACAAGACGGCGCTGAGCGCGCCGGCGACGCGCGCGCCGTCCTATTGGACCGGCTCGGAGAACTATGTCGCCGACACGGTGATGGACGAGCTTCCCGACCTGATCGGCGACGTGCGCGGCGACATCGTCATCGACACCACGGTCGACCTCAACCTGCAGAAGCTTGCCGAACAGTCGATCCGCCGGCTGATCGACGAGAGCGGCAAGAAGCTCAACGTCACCCAAGGGGCGCTGGTGTCGATCGACGATTCCGGCGCGGTGCGCGCCATGGTCGGCGGCTATGATTATTCGACCAGCCAGTTCGACCGCGCCTCGGAAGCGCGCCGGCAGCCCGGCTCCGCCTTCAAGCCCTTCGTCTATATGGCGGCGCTGGAGGCCGGCCGCACGCCGGACAGCATCCGCAACGATGCGCCGATCAAGATAGGCAAATGGACGCCCGACAATTACGGCGGCAAATATTACGGCAAGGTCACGCTGGCGACGGCGCTCGCCAAGTCACTCAACTCGGTGGCGGCCCAGCTCACCATGGAGGTCGGCCCCGACGCCGTGGTCGAGGCCGCGCATCGCATGGGCATCCAGTCCGACCTGCAGGCCAACACCTCGATCGCGCTGGGCACTTCGGAAGTGACGCCGCTTGAACTGACCTCGGCCTATGTGCCTTTCGCCAATGGCGGCTACAAGCCGGACATCCACTTCATCCAGCGCATCACGACAGCAAACGGCAAGGTGCTCTACGAGGGCAGCACCGGCAGCGCGCCGCGCGTCATCAAGGCCGATATCGTGGGCATGATGAACTCGATGATGACCGGTACCGTCGAGGTCGGCACCGCCAAGAAGGCGGCGTTCAACTGGCCTTCGGCCGGCAAGACCGGCACCAGCCAGAATTCGCGGGACGCCTGGTTCGTCGGCTACACCGCCAATCTCACC
>NZ_RZRY01000671.1:0-3348 GCF_003998035.1 Mesorhizobium sp. M2A.F.Ca.ET.039.01.1.1
CACCTGTGGCCGCATTCGTCGGAGGCAAAAGAGTTTCTCTCAATTTTGCCAGCCGCCACGGTTCAGTCGAGATTACATGCGAGACGGCCGATAACGGAAAGCAAAGGCTCGCAAAAAATGAGTAGAGTGGCTGGATCAGTTGAAGATTTGGCTGCGCCGACGACGTTTGCGCCCCTCATGCAGCCGACCTTTCGTTCGATCTGGCTCGCTACCCAGGTCTCTTCTCTCGGCTGGTTGATGCAGACTGTCGCCATCAGCTGGCTGATGGCGACGATCTCGACTTCCGATCTGATGGTTGCGCTGGTCCAGGCTTCATCGAACCTGCCCGCTTTCATCTTGTCCGTCTTCGCCGGAGCCCTCGCCGATAATTTCAGCCGTCGCAGGGTCATGTTCGCCGGCCGCTGCCTGATGGTGATAGGATCTGCAATGCTGACGGCGGTTGTGGCGCTGGGCTTTGTCAGTCCGTGGATGATCCTCGGCTTCAGCTTCCTGATCGCATGCGGGGGTGCTCTTCACGATCCCGCCTGGCAGGCCTCGGTTGGCGATATCGTCGACCGCCGCGATGTCCCGGCTGCCGTGACCCTGCTCTCCGTCGGCTTCAACACGGTCCGGACCGTGGGCCCGGCGCTCGGCGGCATCGTGGTTGCCTCGTTTGGGCTTTTGGCAGCTTTTACCGTGACCACACTCACCTATCTGGTCCCTTTGGGCACGATATGGCGCTGCAAGTGGAAGGTTCGCTCTTCGCCTCTCCCGCGCGAGTCGATGAGGACGGCGATCTATGACGGGCTGCGCTTCACGGCGATGTCTTCGGAAATCAAGGCGGCGATCGCACGCGGAACCCTGTTTGGCCTAGCAAGCATCGCCATTCTCGCACTGCTGCCGCTGGTAGTCCGCGATCATCTGGGAGGCGGACCGCTCGCCTATGGCACGCTCATGGCAGGCTTCGGGACGGGTGCCGTCTTCGCCGGCATCTCCAACGGCACATTCAGACGGAGCTTGTCGCAAGAACGTCTGATGAAGCTCGCGTGCGTCGCCTGCGCGGCCTGCTCCCTCTCCCTTGCACTGACCTCTTCGATTCCGGTGGCCGCACTTGCGCTCGCCTTGGGCGGCGCCGGCTGGGTCACCGCCTGGTCCGGGGTTGGCGTGAGCGTGCAGCTGGCGAGCCCGCGCTGGGTCGTGGGGCGCACGATTTCGATCTACTATGCATTGATAGATGGCGGCATCGCGGCCGGCAGCTGGGTATGGGGCACGGTCTCCCAAAGCCATTCCCTGACGTGGGCGCTGGAGGGTTCCGCTGGAGCGCTCCTGCTCGTCGCCGCAGCTGGCATTCTGTTTCCTCTACGCGAGCGCCGCGAGTCCGAGCCCGATCCTTTGGAGGAATTCAACGCCCCAGCTGTCGCTCTCAATTTGAAGCCGAGAAGCGGTCCTATCGTGGTCAAGGTCGAATATCTGATAGCCGAGAAAAATGTCGAGGCCTTCCTCGAGCTCATGCGGCAGCGCAGGCATATCCACAGCCGCGTCGGTGCTCGGAACTGGACGCTTCAGCGCAACCTGCAGAAGCCCATGCAATGGACAGAGACATTCCGCACGCCGACCTGGACGGACTACCTTCGCCTCAACCATCGTCTCACGGAAGTAGACAAGGAATTGGACGAGCGTGTCTCCCAGTTGCAGGCGGGAGAGGCAGCGCCTCAAATGACGCTTTCGATTGAGCGGCCGACCAGCCCGCCTCGTAAACGCGCAATCCTCCCACTTCCCCGTCATTGAAGCCTGACCGTCACGTCTAGGCGCCAGCGATTGCTAATGTTGGTACTGCTAATGGTCGTGCCGAAACGCGGAACAACTACCGGGATTCGATGGTCAGCGGTGCCCGACGCATCGCTTCCTGAGCGCGCAACGGTTGAGCAAGCGCCGGTTCCGGATGCATCGCACACACCGACTGGACGAACTCGCCGCAAGAAGCGGTGGCAGAAAGATGTGCCTTTGCCGCGAAGTGAACGATGGAAGCGGCGCCTGCCGTGGGCGCTGCGCCAGAGCCGGGCTGAGCGGTAGGTCGACTGTTCAACGGGCCAGAAGGAGAATAAAAGCGCGTGGCTGCGGCCCACTCACGGCGTACCGCTCGCTCAAGACGATCCGTAAGCGCCATGATGATAGATCAGAGCCAGAACCCGGCTCTCCGCTGACCACATGCCGGACGCTGCCGAGGACGAGCGCGTGGCTGTGGCGCACAATCGTGTCCTCGACGTGCAATCGACCGCGGCGAGCGCGTCTTCAAGTGCCAGTGCGCCGGTCGCCAGAGCAGACCAACTGGCTCCTTCGTAACGAGCCGAACCCTTCAGGTCACCGCGTCCGGCGAACCGCTCGGCGATCGCCATCTGGTCGGCTCGAAGCACGTTGACGCAGAAATGCCGATGCTGGTTGATGGCTGCCCACGTTGACGAGTTCAGGTTGATGCTGACCACCATCACCTCGGGTTCGACAGACAAGGAATGGGCGGTGGTCGTGTCCGCTTGTTGACTGTCTCGCCGCGCTGTTTCGTCTCCTCGCGTTAGCGGAAGTTAAATTTCGAGCGTTTCAGCTTGCCGCAAATTAGGGTCTCGATGGCATGTTTGCATGACTTTTGGGGCGGGCAGGAAGACTGATGCGCGGACGGGGATGGATCAAGGCCTTGCGTCAGGATGAGGCGCGGCAGATGCGTGTGCGCATCGCGGAACTGGAGCGCAACCTCATGGCGACCACGCCACAGGGGCGCCATCGACGTTTTGAAGCCGGGAATGAACTTCGCATTGCGAAATTCCGCCTCGAGCGGCTCGAGGAATGCATCGCCGGAATAGCGGAAAAATGTGGGGCTTAGCGGATCTCGCCGCTCTCGAAATTGCCGCGCTCCGGCCGAACTGTGCACCCGATGCTATGATCACAAAGCTGGTGGTTTGACGCAGGTCGAGAGCATCTCTTCAAGCAGCGCTGGGCGACAGACGCGCAGGCGGCAGGATGAGTCTGCCTGGAGACAAACGCAAGGGGTTGGTTGGTGCGGACGAGGGGCAAACGCCTTCCGGAAAAGGGCTTTCCCTCCCACGCGTATCTTCCACAGGTAGGCAGCTGCACCCCGTGCGCCATCCTGCAGGACACAGCTACCATAGCGAGGCAATCCCGGTTGAAGAGGCGTCGTTTGACTCGGGAGATGGTCCTCTGGGGCATCGACCTCTTCATCATGGCTATTGCTCGGAAGCCCATGAGTCTTGGGAGATCTGTGGCGCTCAAGCCATCGGCTTTCGGAAAGACCGGCGACGCTTCGTCTCAACGACTATTCCAGCCGTATTTTTCGCGTTGAACACGGCCGTTTGCTTC
>NZ_RZRY01000672.1:0-3347 GCF_003998035.1 Mesorhizobium sp. M2A.F.Ca.ET.039.01.1.1
CTCGTTGGTCGGCGTGATCTCGGCGCCGGTCTCGACGAGAACGTCGAGCGCCGTCTGCAACAGGTCGGGCCGCGCGCCTTCCAGCACCACATCGCCGCCGGTCATCGCCACCGCCATGGCATAGGTGCCGGTCTCGATGCGGTCGGGGATGACGCGGACACGGGCGCCGGACAGCGCCTCGACGCCCTGGATGGTGATGGTGGAGGTGCCGGCGCCGTGGATCTTGGCGCCCATGGCGATCAGGCATTCGGCGAGATTGACGATCTCTGGCTCGCGCGCGGCGTTTTCGAGCACCGTCTCGCCCTTGGCGAGCGAGGCCGCCATCATCAGCACATGGGTGGCGCCGACCGAAACCTTCGGGAAGACGTAACGATTGCCGACCAGGCGGCCATTCCGGGTCTTGGCCAGGACATAGCCATTGTCGACGTCGAGTTCCGCGCCAAGGACCTGCAGGCCCTCGAGGAATAGGTCGACAGGGCGCGTGCCGATGGCGCAGCCGCCGGGCAACGACACCTTGGCCTCGCCCATGCGGGCAAGCAGCGGCCCGATAACCCAGAAGGAGGCGCGCATCTTCGACACCAGCTCGTAAGGCGCGGTGGTGTCGACGATGTTGCGGGCGGAAAAATTGATCGTGCGCGAATAGCCTTTCTGCTGGCTCTCGCGGCGGCCGTTGACGGAATAGTCGACGCCTTGGTTGCCGAGGATGCGGATCAGCTGCTCGACATCGGCCAGATGCGGCACGTTTTCGAGTGTCAGCGTGTCGTCGGTGAGCAGCGAGGCGATCATCAGCGGCAGCGCCGCGTTCTTGGCGCCCGAGATCGGAATGGTACCGGCCAGCCCATTGCCGCCGACAATTCTGATGCGATCCATAAGAAAACGTCCCCTCGGCCAGAACAGGCCGGTTCAATCGGTTGATGCGCCCGGCTTAGACCATTGGCCGGCTTGGTTCAAGAAATAGGATTTTCCTAGAACCGGACCGACTATGGCCGGGCAGTATGGCTGATTTGGTCAGTCCTTGTGCATTTTTCCAGCAGCCGGCAAGCCTTCCGACCGCTGATCGGCGTCGCCAGCGCGCCGCGAACGCGTCTGCGCCTTGCGCTTCTGCAGATTGGCGCGCAGCGCCTCGGCCAGCCGTTCCTTGTGCACGGCTTCGCCCTTTTTCGGTGGATTTGTCTTCTCGCCCATCGTCCAATCCCTGACCGGTCAGCCGGCTGCGATTCCGCAATGGGTAGCATTTTGGCCCGGCAATGTCATGAAAGCAGGCCGTCCGGCGGTTTCACGCTGTGGATCGGCCGCGCATTAGCGTCCCAAACCGCTTAATGGCGGCCAAGAATCAGATCCGACGCTTTGGGTTTTTCTTGGCCTTGCGCTTGCCGGTTCGATATGGCAGAAGCGCCGCCATCGCAGGCTGCGGTAGCTCAGTGGTAGAGCACTCCCTTGGTAAGGGAGAGGTCGAGAGTTCAATCCTCTCTCGCAGCACCAGCCTTCCCTGTAATTGCCGCATCGGGCAGCGCCTGACGATGGTTCTGGCGCCAACCCATGGCAATGCCCCGCCTGCGAGGCCTCGTGGATGAATGGTTCACGCAGAGGACTGCAAATCCTTCAATCCCGGTTCGATTCGGGCGAGGCCTCCAGTTCCCGCGCACCCGCAGCCCAGCTGCGCTTACGGTGCGACCAAGAAGCAGACCGATCGCGCCGGTTCAGTTGGTGACGTGCGACAGCCGCAGGCCGGCTTCGTCGGGGGCCTCGGCCATGCCTTCCTCCGCGAAGCGGTACATGTCCTCGAAATCGAGCTCATGTTCGAAGACGACGCCCCCGACGCTGATCGCAAGCACGTCCTTGTCGCCTTTCGGCGCGAAATAGATTTCGCCGACCGCGCCGCGAATACGCTCGCCGATCTCCTTGGCGTCCTGGTCGCTCGCACCCGGCAGGAAGACGCCGAACATCGAGGTTCCGAGCCGGCCGATCAGATCGTCCTTGCGCACCGCGGATCGGATGGCCGATGCGATCAGGCGCAAGGCCTCGTCGCCCCATTCCAGACCGAAGCGCAGGTTGATCGACGCCAGATGTTCCGGATGGATGACGAGAAACGCGCCGGAGCGCGGACCGGCCGGTCTCGCCGCTCTCCTGTCGACCATCGATGTGAACACCTTGCCGTTCAGGCAGCCGGTCAGCTGGTCGTAAGTGCCGGATTTGGTGAGTTCCTGCCGGTAACGGCGGATCTCGATCTGTTGCCAGCCGGTGAGGGCAAACAGCGGCAGACCGATGACGATCGGCACGATGATGGCCGTGACTGCCCCACGGGCGAACGGCGTCAGGCTGTCGCTGAAAAGCATCAGGTAGTTCAGCGCCAGCGAAAGGGCGACGCAGCCGGCGGTGCCAAGCACGGCCAGCAAGATGAGGTGCTTCCACGTTTGAGCCGGCGCGGTCGGTGTTTTCGTGGTCAAGGGCCAATCTCCTGTTCGACGCATTGGCTTACAGGAGGTCCGTTGCAATTTCGGTTTCAGGGAAGCGTACAATTTGATGCAAAGTCGGCTTTTTTCTCCATGGGAAGCGCTGGATCCGGCCTGCGCATGCGACCGCAGCCCGCGGCTCGAGTGATGACCTGCCTGGCCGTTGGACCAGTTCTCGGTTTCTAGAATCGCCGAACCGCTCTGACCATTCTGCTTTCACGCAATTCCGCGACGGAAACCGGCTTTCCCGCGATTGCGCTATTGCGGTGGTCCGAAAATGCCCATCCTGGCTTCTCTCGCCACCGCTTCCGCCTTGCCGTAGATGCCGGTGGGAGCGGCCAGCGCCCAGCCATTGGAGACCAGCCAGGCGCCGACATCCTGCTTGCCGAGCGCGCAGGGCGCGGCGATCGCGAAGCGGTCGGCATCCGGTGGCAGCAGGCATTTCAGCGCCCGGCCGCGGAGCCAGGCGTTGAAGGCGGCCCGCGCCCGCTGGCCGCAGGGCCAGGCGGTGTTGTCGAACGTGCATGTCCTGCGGGGGTCCATGCCGATCGTGCCGCTGATGGCGACCATGCGTCCCATGGCCTCGAAGACCGCCGAGGAGGTCGCGACCGGACCGAAAAGCAGCGTCTCGCGCCAATCCCGCGGCATCGGCGTCTTCGGTCGCGGCGCGAGCCCGAGTTCGCCGAGCGGAGGGCGCGGCTCGATGCGCTCGATCCCTGACGGGTCGAGCGGCGGCGGCGCAATGAGATCCTCGGCGATCTTGCGTGCCGGCTCGCCCGGCCGCGTCTCTTGAACCGGGACCTGAGAGGCAGGCTTGAGGTCGCCGGCATCTTGGGCCGGCGTGACCGGCGGCGGGTCGGGCGGCAGCCAGCGCCTGCCCTCGGCGATCAGCAG
>NZ_RZRY01000673.1:0-3346 GCF_003998035.1 Mesorhizobium sp. M2A.F.Ca.ET.039.01.1.1
TCTGGATCCAGATCAGGATCACCATCAGGAAGAAATTGTTCCAGAACGGCAGCGATATCCACACCTGCGGCTGGCCGCCGAAATACTGGATGATGGCGTTGAGCAGGCCGATCTGCACCTGGCCCTCGCCGCGGTACTCGTAGATGAATTTCCAGATCACGCTGGCGCCGACGAAGGAGATGGCCAGCGGCAGGAAGATCAGGCTCTTGGCGATCGTGCCCCACCAGATCTTGTCGGTGAGCACGGCGATGATCAGCCCGAGGAAGGTGCAGGCCGCCGGCACCACCGCCAGCCACAGGATGTTGTTGAGGATCGAGTTGCGGAAATCGTGGTCGCCGAACGCCCATTCGTAATTGGCGAGGCCGACGAAATTCTCGCCGCCGCGATCGAGGAAGGAGAGCCGCAGCGTCTCGATGACCGGGTAGATCAGATAGATGGTGAGGATGATCATCGCCGGGCCGACGAACAGCCAGGGCCGCACCAGGCCCTGGCGGCGCAGATTGTCGACGGCTGCCGCGCCTGAGACGCCGCGCGACGGGAAAACGAGATCGAGCAGTTTGTTGGCGCCCCAGAAATAGGCGACACAGCCGCCGACGCCGATGATGATGACGAATATGGCCGAGAAAATCTGAGCCGCCATGGGTCCCTCTCCCTGCGCATGACCGGCCAGCCGGGGCTGGCGGTCGGATGCACCGACTTTCGGTTATTCGGAACGATCGAAACGCGAAGGCTTCCGGCGTGGACCGCCGGTCGGATCCGGGCCGTAGCCCGGATCCTGGTGGAGGATGAGGAAAATATCAGGCCGCGCGCGGCGGTCTGTTTGCCGGATGGCTACTTGATGGCATCCCAGCTTTTCTGGATGTCGGCGGCGACGTCCTGCGCGGACTTGCCGCCGACCAGGTCGATCATGCCGGTCCAGAACGAGCCCGCGCCGACCTTGCCGGGCATCAGGTCGGAGCCGTCGAACCGCACCGTCGTGGCTCCAACGAGGATCTCGCCCTGCTTCTTCAGCGCGTCGCTGCCATAGGCGTCCTTGTTGGCGGCCTTGAACGGGGTGACGAAGCTCTTCTGCGCCATCCACAATTCATGCGCGAGCGGCATCTGCAGGAACTTGATGAACTCGCGCGAGGCCTTGGAGTCCTTGGTGATCATCACCAGCGTTCCGGCCACTTCCAGCGGCGTGCCCAGCTCCGGCTTGGAGGCGTAGGGCGGATAGGGGAAGAAGTCCGCATCCTGGCCGAGCTTCACGTTCTCCGGGAAGAAGGAAGGAATGAATGAGGCCTGATGGTGCATGTAGCATTTGGGCGGCACGGTGAAGAGGCCCTTCGGACTGTCGCGGAAGTCGGTCGCCGCGACCGCCTTGGCGCCGCCATCCACCATCTTGTCGTCGGTGGCGATCTTGCCGAAGATGTCGATGGCGTTGACCACGGCCGGGTCGGTGAACGGGATCTCGTTCTTCGTCCACTTGTCGTAGACTTCCGGCGGCTGTGTGCGCAGCATGATGTCCTCGACCCAGTCGGTCGCCGGCCAGCCGGTGGCGCCGCCCGAACCGAGCCCGATGCACCAGGGCTTGCCGCCATCGGCGACGATCTTCTTCTCGAGGTCGGCCAGCTCTTCCTGGGTCTTCGGCACCTTGTAGCCGGCCTCGTCGAAATTATCCGGCGAGTACCAGACCAGACCCTTCACGTCGATCTTGTAGGGGAAGGCGTAGAAGCCGGCCTTGCCGTCCTTGCCATTATAGGTGCCGAGCTTGGCCCAGGAGTCGCCGGCGGCATAATTTTCCTTGATCCAGGCGGCGACGTCGTCGCCCAGCGGGGTCAGCACGCCCTTGGAAGCAAGGTCCTGGATCAGGCCAGGCTGCGGCAGGACGGCGATGTTGGGCGGGCTGCCGGCCTGGGTGTCGATGACGATCTGCTGCTCATAATTCTCGGACGAGGAATATTTGACCTCGGCGCCGGTGGCTTCCTGGAAATAATCGAGAACCGAACGCACAAGCGTCTCGTCCTCGCCGCGCCACGGCCCGAAGATCGTCAGCGTCTCGCCCTTGAGGTCGACCTTCTTGAGGTCGTCGTAGTTCGCCCAGTGGAATTTCGAATCCTCGCCCGGCTTGAACTTCAGTTCGGCATGTGCCGGCAGGCCAAGGGTGAGCGCAGCGAACGCGGCACCCAAGAGAAGCATTTTCTTCATCGCAGTCCTCCCAGTGTTGAGACAGTTCGGACGAAACCTCCATTTCATCCGCCGACGCCCACGGAACTGTGACTCAGCGAGAAGGCAACCGCAACCTTTCGAAGAGTGTTCCAAAGCGCTTTGGCTAACTTGATCTCGCCATTGAATCGTCATGAAGTCAAGAGGCTCGTGTTGCTAATCGATTTAAAAAAGGCCGAATGCCTGAAGAAAGTGCAGTGCAGCAAGCTTTTTTGGCGCTGCAGCAGCAATTTTGGCTTCAAACACGGTCGATGCGCCTCTAAGCTCACCTCGTCTGGCGATTGCGCCAGCCATCATCGGGTCGATTAAAATTGAAAGCGCTTTGAGGCTGGAGGCCTCCGATGAACCTCAAGCAACTGTCGCACATGCTGTCGCTTTCGCAGACCACGGTCAGTCGGGCATTGAACGGCTACCCCGAGGTCAGCGAGGAAACCCGGCGCCGGGTGATGGACGCCGCCAAGCGCCACGGCTACCGGCCGAACCCCAGCGCGCGCCGGCTCGCCACCGGCAAGTCGGGCATGATCGGCTATGTGCTGCCGACGGGCGCCGCCGTCGACATCGATCCGCATTTCGTCGAATTCCTCTCCGGCCTCGGCGACTATGCCCGGTCGCACGAACTCGACCTGGTGCTGTCGCCCGCTGATGCCGACGATGAGGAGACCACCTACCGCCGCATCGTCGCCAACCGGCAGGTCGACGCCGTCTACATCTCCTCGCCGCGTCCGGCCGACCGGCGGCTGGCCCTGGTCAATACGCTGGGCATACCCTTCATTGCCCATGGCCGCAGCGAAGGTTTGGATTTCGATTATCCCTATCTCGACATCGACAATGAGGGCGCCTTCCACGAAGCGGCGCGGCTGCTGCTTCAGCTCGGCCACAAGCGCCTGGCGCTGATCAACGGCAATGAGCGCGAGACCTTCGCCATCCACCGCGAGCGCGGCATGCGCCGGGCGCTTGTCGCGAGCGGGATGACGCTCGGCGAGCGTCTCATCCGCTCGGTGACCATGACCGAGGAAAACGGTTATCGCGCCGCCCGCCGCCTGCTTGAGGACAGTGAGCCGCCGACGGCGATCGTCTGCTCCAGTCTGATCATGGCGCTGGGCGTCGTGCGCGCCGTGCGCGATCTTGGCCTGACGATACC
>NZ_RZRY01000674.1:0-3339 GCF_003998035.1 Mesorhizobium sp. M2A.F.Ca.ET.039.01.1.1
CCGCAGGCAGGTCAAGCCGGAGCTCGGCGGCTCGTTCTCCGATCACTTCTGCGACCTTCTCAATCAGCGCTACTCGGCGGTGCTTAGCGAGAAGCGCATGTTCGCGAACGAACTCTATTTGACGATCGTACGGACCGGCATGCGCGGTCCCTTAGGAACCGCCGAGGCGGTCTCAAGGCTGTTCGATCGGTCCACGCGGCCGCAAGTACGCCGGCAGCGAACCCACGAACACATCAACGAGCTGGAAGAAGTCGTCGGCAACGTCACACGCGAGCTGCAGAAATACGGCGCACGTGCTCTCGGCGTCACCTATCGCGACGGCGAGCCCTATTCCGAGCCGTGTGCGTTCTTCAACGCCATACTGACTTGCGGCCTGTCGCGGGACATGCGGCTGCCCCGCATGGGAATCCGCAGCTATGTCGGGACCTCGCGGCTGCATTTCTCACGACGAACGTTGCAGGCGCAGGGTGCCACGGACGCCGACAATCGCTTTGGCGCGATGCTGTCGATCAAGGAGTATCCGCCGTTTTCGGGCCCGGGCATGCTCGACGGCCTGCTCCAGGTCAATCACGAGTTCATCCTTACCCAGTCCTTCACGCTTGCTGACAAGCCGGTCGCGCAGGAACGGATTTCACGCCTGCAGCGGCAGATACGCGCTTCCGACGAGGCCGGCAGTACGGTCGAGACGGACATCGACTTTGCGCTCAACAGCCTGGTCAATCAGGAAGCAGTGTTCGGCTATCACCATTTCAGCCTGCTCTGCCTGTCGCGCGAGTTGGCCGGGCTCGACAAGGCAGTCTCGGAGCTTGGCGCCTGCCTCACCGACATGAACGTCAACTGGCTGCGCGAGGACCTGAACATGGAGGCGTCCTTCTGGGCGCAACTGCCGGGCAACCATGCGTACATCGCGCGCTCCTGCATGCTGTCCAGCGCTAACTTCTCCGGGTTCTCCTCCATGCACAATTTCGCGACGGGTCAGGCGTCCGGCATCCATTGGGGCCTGCCGATCTCGATCCTCGAGACCACGTCGCAGACCCCCTACTGGTTCAATTTTCACCAGCGTGACGTCGGGCATTTTCTGGTCACGGGCCCGACGGGCTCCGGCAAAACCGTCGCGCTTACTTTCCTGCTTGCGCAAGCGTTTCGCATCTCGCCCGAGCCTCGGGCAGTGTTCTTTGACAAGGACGAGGGCGCCTCGATCTTCATTCGCGCCGTCAACGGCAACTATGAGGTCCTGCAGCCCGGCACGCCGACCGGTTTCAATCCGCTGCAACTGGAAAACACCCCCGCGAACCGCGAATTCCTGGTTCGTCTTCTGAAGGCCATGCTGTCGCCCGCAGGCGGTCACGGCTTCTCCCAGGAAGAGGAAGACACGCTCGAGCGCGCCATCAGGCGCATTTGCGAGGAGCCGGTCGAGCAGCGGACGCTCGCCAATCTGTCCGGGCTTCTCATGGGGCGCTCACGCTCGGCCGCCAATGATCTCCAGTCGCGGTTGAGGCCATGGTTCGAAGGCGAAAAGGCATGGCTCTTCAACGCGCCGCACGACGCACTCTCCTTTTCCGGCAGGCGCATCTTCGGGTTCGACATGACGCATATCCTCGATAATGAAGACGTGCGCACGCCGGCACTGATGTATCTGTTCCACCGCATCGAAGAACTGCTCACAGGCGATCCCGTCCTGATCTTCATGGACGAGGGCTGGAAGCTGCTGCAGGACCCAGCGTTTTCCAGCTATATCGTCGACAAGATGAAGACGATCCGCAAACTGAACGGGATCGTTGGCTTCGGCACCCAGTCAGCCGCGGATATAGCCCGGGCGCCGCAATCGCACACTTTGATCGAGCAGTCGGCGACAAACCTGCATTTCCCGAACCCGCGCGCGGATGAGGAAAGTTACATCCGACGCTTCGGTCTGACGGCCAAGGAATTTGCCTTCATCCGCAACACGCCGCCGGAGCGGCGGACCTTCCTCATCAAGCATGGCAACGATTCCGTCATTGCCCGGCTGGACCTTTCCGCGATGCCGGACATCGTCAAGGTGCTGTCCGGCCGCAAGGACACGATCGAAGCCTGCGCGGCGCTGCGTGCCCGCCTTGGCGAGGATCCGGCGGCGTGGCTGTCCGATTTCTGCGGATGGGGGAGGGCGGCATGATCCGACGAATTCCCCTGTTGCTCGTTCTTCTCGCGACGCCGGCCGCGGCCGATATTCCGACCATCGATGGAACTACACTGGATGAGCGCCAGGACCGGAACGACAAGGCCACCGAAATCGACAAGGTGGACCGCGATCGCTACACGACCAATGAAAGCGTCACCTGCGCGGTGTATCGGCCGGGCCGCAAGGATGATCCGGTCGCCGCGGCCAACGCAAATCCATCGATCGCAGGCATGGTGCGGCGTGTCGCGCGCGAAGAGGGGATCGACGAGAACCAGTTTCTGGCGCTCGTCTATCAGGAGAGCCGCTTTAATCCTTGCGCCAAGTCCAGCGCCGGGGCGATCGGACTGTCCCAGCTCATGCCGGGCACGGCCTCGGACCTCGGCGTCAATCCTTACAACATCGAGCAGAACCTGCGGGGTGGCGCACGGTATTTCAAGCAGCAGCTTAAACGCTTCGACGGAAACGTCTCGCTGGCGCTCGCCGCCTACAATTCCGGTTCGGGAAATGTCGAAAGCTACGGCGGCATTCCGCCTTTTCGCGAGACGCAGGATTACGTCCGCGTTATCACGCAGAAATGGCTGCCGGCCTTCGGCGGGTCTGACAAATCGGGCATTCCTTTAAACTATGGCGGCACGAGCACTGCCTATGAAGGCATGCGCTCGAGCACCATCAATTCGATGGGACTAACAAGCGCCACGGGCGACGGGTCAGGCGATGTCACGTCCTGGTTCGAGCAGTTCGGTGCGAAATCGACCGGCACAGTGCAGGACAGTTGGGACCAGAATTCCGGCGCCCGCAACGCCAACATCGATATGCTCAATCGTATGATCGGTCTCGGCGCCAGCCTGGCCGATCTCGTCAACTCCAGAAATGCGGTTACCCTGAGCGACATTTCCGGCGCCAGCCGCTCCGGCCGCTACCAGGACGGTGACGGCGGTGACAATCGCGCCATTACCGGCTTCTGCGACGATCGCACCGGCCTGGTCTGGAATCCCGACATCAAAGCTTGCGTCCAACAACTCAACCAGAACGCCGAACTGCTCCTCGTTCCTCAATGACTGGAGATTCCTCATGAGACGCATTCTCTTCCTTGCTGCCGCCACGGCCATCACTTCGACGGTAGCGCGTGCCGATATACCGGTCATCGACAAGACCAACTACGCCGTCGCCAAGGATACGGC
>NZ_RZRY01000675.1:0-3332 GCF_003998035.1 Mesorhizobium sp. M2A.F.Ca.ET.039.01.1.1
GTGACGATGTCGGGCAGGCCGGCGATCGGCGTATAACCGATGTTCTCGTTGCCGGTGACTATGATGCGCTGGCCTGCCTTGCCCAGAAGCAGCAGAGCCTCCTCGAAGCGGGGCTCGAAGCCGGTCAGGAAGGCGATGTTGGCGGCGTGCTCGCGGTCGGCATAGACAACCAGCCAGTCGGCGCCGGACTTGTTGATGGCGCGGGCGCAGCGCGTTTCATATGTCGCGGCCGGGATGGCGGGGCGCTCGACCGGAAGGCCGAAATCCGGGATATCCACGTTGCGCAGGGTGACGGTCATTTCTGTCCTCGTTGATGCTATGCCGATGGCGCCGCGATGGACGACCGGCTTGGGTGGCAGGCACGCTATTCTCGCGCCAGAAATCCGATGGCCGACGGCAGGAGAGCGCAGGTTGCCGTGCTGCCGGGGGTCAACTCGCGGGCTATTGCGGAGGGCGCGAGCACGCTCAGTTCCTGGCCGTCGGCCGTGATGACGGTGACGCGTTCCGACGTGCCGACGAAGGACACGTCGGCGACCGTGACAGAGAAGGAGACCGCGCCAGGCGCCACATCGCCGAGGGTGATGTCTTCCGGGCGGACCCAGACCGTGATCCCGCCGTCGCCGTGACGCGTCCGGTCATAGGCGGCGGGCATCGGCACGCGGATGCCGAAGAGATCGAGTTGCGCGCCGTCCGTTTGAGCCGACAAGATGTTGTTGCCGGCGAGGAAGCCGGCGACGAAGCGCGAGGCCGGCGCCCGGTATATTTCGCGCGGACTGCCGATCTGAACGATGTTGCCGTTCTGGAAGACGGCAATGCGGTCCGACATGGCGTAGGCCTCTTCCTGGTCGTGCGTGACGAAAACGAACGTGACGCCGGTTTCCTGGTGGAGACGCTTCAACTCACGCTGCATGGCGTCGCGCAGCTTGCGATCGAGCGCCGAGAGAGGCTCGTCGAGCAGCAGGATCTTCGGTCCGAAAGCAAGCGCGCGGCCGATGGCCACGCGCTGCTGCTGGCCTCCGGACAGTTCGCGCGGCTTGCGTGCGGCGAGCTGGTCGAGGCCGACCAGCTTCATGACTTCGTCAACGCGCGCGGCGATGCGCGCGTTGTCCCATTTGCGCACGCGCAAGGGGAAGGCGATGTTGTTTGCCACCGACAGATGGGGAAACAGCGCATAACCCTGGAAAACCAGGCCGAAGTTGCGGTCCTCGGGATCGACGCCGGTGATGTCGGCGCCGTCGAGCAGGATCGTTCCGGAGTCCGGCCTGGTAAAACCGGCGATCGACATCAGCAGGGTCGTCTTGCCCGAGCCGGATGGGCCGAGCAAGGTCACGAATTCGCCCTCGTTGATCGACAGGTCGACGCCGTCGAGCGCGATTGCCGATCCGTAGGCCTTGCGAAGCGTGCGGATGTCGAGGAAAGCCATTCAGTTCGGGTCCCGGGCGAGCGGCCCTGTCGAGCAATGGATGCCGCCGCCGTTCAGTTCGATGCATTCATAGTCGAGCGTCAAGATGGTGATGTCGGCCTTGTCCAGCCGCTCGGCGAGCCGGGGAGTACGGGTGGCATGCATGACGACCCTGCCGGGCGCGATGGCCAGGCAGTTCAACGAGAAGGCATTATCCTCGGGCGGCAGCTCGATCAGATTCATGCCGCGCTTTTTGAGGCGGTCGATGAAGAAGTAAGGGAGCTCGTTGATGTTGATGATGGCGGTCTCGTGATCGATCATCATGAAGCTGCCGTCGATGTGGATTCGATAGCCCGGCATCGGCACCTTGATCAGCTCGACGCCGAGGCTGTTCAGGATCATCTCGACCTGGCGGATGCCTTCCTCGTTGCAGGCGACGGAGAGCGAGCAGACCGCCGTCTTTTCGTCGATCAGCGCGAAGCCGCCACCCTCGAACACCGCTTCGCCATGCAACGTTCCCAGGATCGGGCAGCCGGCCCTTGCCAGGGCCTGGGTGACCATCAGTTCCTCGCCGCGGCGAGCGCGCCGGGCAAGGCGGGTGACGATGGCGCCGCCTTTGACGCCGATGACGCTGTCGCGGCAGAAGGTCGACTTGAGCGCGCCGGGCGCTGCCTTCTCGGTGAGGATCACATCGACGCCTTCCGAGCGAAGCAGCGCGGTGAACGCGTCATGGGCCGCCTGCATGGCGGCGAGATCTGGCGGCGTCTTACCCATGAAGTACCAACCCTTCTCCGGATCGCCGAAGCCGCCGATCTCAGGCATCGGCTTGTTCTTGTCGACGACGTTGATCTCCTCGCCCGGGCGATGCATCAGCACCGCGCGCAGCTTGCCGACATCGTTGGTGCAGCCCCATGGGCGTCCCCAGACGCGCGTCTGCTCCTCCGGATCGTGGAAAGCCGGCGTCGGCACCGATCCGAATGTCTGGAAGAACTTCGCCTCGCGATATTCGTGTTCGCTCATTGCGGCGGTGTGTGCTGACATGTCCTTGATTTCCTTTCTGAACTTGTGGACTGGATGAGGGGTTCACGACCGGCGCTGCGCAAGACGCTCCCATACGGTCAAGCGCAGCAACAGGCAGATGATGGTGACGACGAGCATGACGGTGGCGATGGCGGCCAGCGCCGGGTCGACGGCGTCGGCGATGCTTGTCCATATCTTGCGTGGCAGCGTCACCAGCCGACGGCTGGTGATGAAGAGCGTCACCGTGATCTCGTCCCAGGAGACGATGAAGGCCAGGATGGCGCCGGCGATCGTGCCCGGCAGGATATTGGGCAGGATCACCCTGCCAAAGACGGTGGGCGGGCGGGCGCCCAGCGATCGCGCGGCCTGGACGAGGCGTGGATCGAGGTTCGACAGCGAGGCGCCGATCGCCAGAACGGCAAGCGGCATCGCCAGGATGGCATGAACGATGGTGACGCCGAGCCAGCTGTCGAGCAGCGACAGCTTCGACCACAGCCGCACCATGCCGACAGCATAGATGATCGGCGGCACGATAAGCGGCGAGAGCAGAATGATGCGCAGGGTCGAGGGCCATCGCCCGGCATAGACCCAGGCGCCGATGGCGAAGGCCGCCGACACGCCGGTTGCGGCGATGCTGGAGGCGAGCGCTATGCCCAGGCTGGTCAGGATGCTCGGCAGCCAGCCGGCGCGCCAGTCCGCAAGCGAGGCAAAGTGCTGGAATGAGATGCCACTGGTCGGCAACGACAAATAGTCCTTCGCCGTCAGCGCCACCGGCACGACCACCAGGACGGGCACGAAGAGGAAGGCAAGCAGCAGCCATGCCAAGGTCCAGGGCAGCCAGCGCTCGCCTATGCGACGCAAACGCGGGCTCATCGGCGTCCGCCTTCGAAGGCGGCGCGAAGCGCGGGAC
>NZ_RZRY01000676.1:0-3330 GCF_003998035.1 Mesorhizobium sp. M2A.F.Ca.ET.039.01.1.1
GGCGCATGTAGATCACCTTGTGCCGGTCATCGTAAGGGGTGATCCTGTCGGACCAGGGCACTTCGTCAGCAACATGCGGGTCTAGCTCAGGCATCAGCTTTCCTTTTCTCGGGTGCTCTCGACCACAGAGATAGGACAAACTTGGGGACCATTTGGCCGACATACCACACCCAGACGGAGAAGAATGGAACATTAGGCCGCGTCACCCATCGTCTGAGACTGCGGCTGCAAACCGTGCAGGTAGGCGACGGCGCGCTGTGCATGCGCTGCAGCTGTAAAGATCGCGCGGTGGTCCCCGTCGAGCAGCTTGAGCCACGAGGCCACGTAGCTTGCGTGATCCGGCCGCGGCTCCAGCTCAGGGACGATCCCGAGGTCCGCGCAGATCATTGCACTCCCAATTTCCACCAAAAGCTCTTCGCGCGCCCTGTCCGTGCAATCCTTGTGGTATCGGCTCAGGTCCCGATTGAGACGATCGGGAGCCGACGTCCAGTGCAGGGTTTCGTGTGCCCTCACAGCGACGAAAGACGCCATGTCCCTGAACAGCTCCGGCCGAGGCAGTTGCACATGATCGGTGACCGGGGAGTAGAACGCCTTGTCGCCGCCATAGCGGACCACCGCGCCGGTATAGTCGAAGAAGCGATCGGCATGTTCGATGCGCTCGACGGGCCCAGCCGTGGGCTCCGCTGCTGCGTAGTAATGCGATGGCAGCTCGTCGATCTGGTCCACGCAAAAGACCGTATAGGTTTTGAGATACGGAATGCCGCGCTCGACCTCGTCGCCATTGGCATCGACTTCGGTCTTGCTGAAGCTGCCGGCATACACGACCGTGGTTCCGGTTTCGCCCTTGCGGACATGGCCGCCCAGTTCGACCGATTGCTTGAATGTCATCCAGTAGGGTGAAACAAAGCCTCGCGTGACCGCTTCGGACCACAAAAGCAGCGTGTTTATACCCTGATAGGGCAGCCCGTTGTGGCGTAGCGGCCTGGTGACGCTGCCACTCGGATGACCCGCACTCCATGGCTTGACCCAGGGGCGTACACCCTTTTCGAGATCGGCGACGATCTTCTCGGTGATCTTCGCGTAGATATCGGCCCGTGATCCTTTTTCTTTCCTGCTCATTTTCCTGAACCTCCATTCTGGAGGCCGCGTCCATCGCGGCCCCGTCACGGCGGTCCGTCAGCCGGGGCGATCAGGAGGCGCGGGCACCCGCAGGGCCGAAACGACTGTGGAGGACGGCGAAGCCGTTGCGTGCGGCGCCGGACCCGGCAGGAGCGACCTCCGGGACGGGGCGCGAAGTGCGGACAGGCGCGAAACGCGCCAACACGGTCCGGAGCCGCGGGGCTTGCGAGCGCCGCGCGAACGGACTTAGGGACTCAATTCGTTTCGGAGGGGCTATTCCACTGGCTGCATGACAGTAGATGGGATTGGCACACCGGTTTCCGCGCCGGCAAACATCGTCGGAGCCTCGATGACGCAAGCAAATCCGGTCCAATCCCGGCGCCCTGCGGTGGTCACCTGTGGCTTGAGAATGGCGCAAGGCAAAGCGGCACGCCAAGGATAGCAGGCGGGGCTAGGTGCAACTGCAGCAGGGCCACCAAGTCGATACGGCCAGGCCGAGCGTCGGCCGGGTGAAGTTTCGAGGCGGGCCGGCCCGTGAGACAGGTCAAGATGCCTGCGGCGTGCCCTGCGGTCGGGCTCTTTTGCAAGCGTATAGACCTGCTTGCATCTTCTGCCACGTGGGAACACGATCGCGGTGCTCCATCAACAGGGGGGCACGGCCCGACCTGCTCACGTTGTGTCACTCCTCCCGGATAAGCAGGCCGGGCCTCGTATGTCCGGCTCGTCCAGCCAAGCTTTCGTGACGGAAGAGCTCTGACCTGAGCGTGGCGAAGAATGGCAGCTCGCCGATAGCGCGACAGCGCCCAGGCTACTTCGACGACAAGACCTTCAGCTCGGGCGACCGCAAGATAACGCGGGTGGCATCAGGCTCTCCGCCTCGTCGAAATGGCCCGTAGCAGGTCCGCTTCGTCCGTGACCCCGTCATCGAAAGCCTGGAAAACTTCCCTGGCCAGGTATTCCCGCTGTTCCCTGTCTTTCTTGGCGAGATGGCGCTCGTTGCACAGCCGATCAAATACCCGCTGGAGCATGTCCAGCTCAGCGGGCCAGTAGATACCGCGGTAGCGCGACAATGACATTGCTGCCACCCCAAACGCCGGCTGGCGAATTATAACAGGACAGGCATCATTTCGAACCAACTATCTCATCGTGTCTGGGATGTTGGATGCAGTGTGCAGTTGCGATAGCCCCAGCAGCGGACGTGCTGGCGGCCTCGGTGTCATCTGCCTCCGTTGCGACCGAATACGCTGGCACGAGCGCTTTGCGCGCGTTATATATCTGACCAGCTGACTAGGTATGAAATTATGGGCAAGCGGCCAGAACTGACGAAAGCGAAGCGGGCAGCGCCCCGCGCGGCGACAGGACGATGGAAACTCGAGGACGCGAAGGCGCGCTTCAGCGAGGTGGTGCGGCACGCCCGCGAGGAGGGGCCGCAGCGGGTGAGCGTGCGCGGCCATGATGCGGTCGTAGTGATGAGCGTCGAAGAGTTCGAGCGCTTGGCGCCTGAGAAACCCCGTCCGCCGTTCGTGCAGTTCATGGAGAGCCTGCATCTCGGCGGGCTCGATCTCGAGCGCGAGCTGGATCACGGGCGGGATGTGGAGCTGTGAGGGGCTGGCTGCTCGACACCAATGTCGTGGCCGCCCTCATCAATCCGCAGGGCGCGCCGTCTGTGAAGCGCTGGGCCGAGGGACAGGACGAGGAGACCTTTCACATCAGCGTGCTGACGCTTGCCGAATACGACAAGGGCATCCACAACCTTGCCGCCGATCACGCCGAGCGGCCGCGCTATATAGCGGCCCGCGATGCGCTGGCGGGGCGCTTCGGCAGGCGCGTCCTGTCGCTCGGGGACACGATCGTCCGGCGCTGGGGCCGGATTTCCGGCGAGGTCAAGCGCGTAAGCGCACATGCGCCGCCGGTCATCGATACAATGCTCGCTGCGAGCGCGCTCGAACACGATCTTTATCTGGTCACGCGCAACGTGAAGGACGCGCGGTCTTCCGGCGCAATCGTCTTCGATCCGTGGAATGACGATGCGCAAATGTTCCCACTCAGCCCGCTGAGTGGCAGGGAGAGATAGCGGCGGAACAAAAGACGGTCCCATCAGGAACTGGCCCCAGCTTGCGGGATGGTGGGCGAGGCTGAGGCCTCGCCCTGGCGGGCTCAGCCGAGCGCCGCCAGCTGGAGTTCGGCGGCCTTGCGGTCGACGCTCTGGCC
>NZ_RZRY01000677.1:0-3315 GCF_003998035.1 Mesorhizobium sp. M2A.F.Ca.ET.039.01.1.1
CAACGGGCAGGTCTGGCGCGCGAAATCCGCAAGGAGAACTACCAGGCGGCCTATATGCTCACCAGCAGCACCAAGGCCGCGCTCGTGCCATGGCTGGCCGGCATACCGGAACGCATCGGCTATCCACGGGAATTCCAGTGCTTCTCGACAATCCATGTCTTGCGGATATGCGGCATCAGCCGCGCCAGCGGCGCGGCAAGCGGCGAGGTGGCGACGTCGATCGGATGCCCGGGAAACTTCTCGGCCAGAATCTGGATTGCCGAATGGCAACGGATGAAGTCTCCGATCGCCGGCAAGCAGAAGACGAGGATGGGACGCAACGGGCGGTACCTTCAGATCCGGAACAATCGCCACCAATGGCTGATGTGACGGTGATTTGTCACGGAAGCGCTTCGCCATCAAGGATGCGCGCATAGAGTTCCAGATAGGCCTTCGCCGTCTTCTCGATAGGGAATCTGTCAGCGGCCGACTGGCGGCATCGTTGCGCCGACAGGCCTCCGATCGCAGCAAGACCGCGTCCGAACTCCTCGTCGGTCTGGAAGAAGCGCCCGGTATCGGCATCTACGGTTTCCACGAGCGCGCCGCGCGGTGTGGTGAGCACGGGTGTGCCGCACAGCATGGCCTCGACCTGCGCCATACCGAACGGTTCTTCCCAGGAGATCGGGTTGAGGAATGCCTTCGATTCACCCAGCAGGCGCAGCTTGTCCTGGCCGTCGACCATGCCGTGAAAACGGTAGCGGGCGGAAAGGCTCTTGAAGAACACGCCCTCGCGGCGCGTCTTGCTGCGGCCGAGCAGCTTCCAGCGCGAGCCGCCGGCGATATCGAGGATGAAGTCGAATTTCTTGGCAAGATCCACCGCGCGGTTCAGCCCCTTTCCGGCCCGTGCGATCGCTGCCATGAAGAAGAGATGATCGTTCTTCGTTGGCGTCAGCCGGTAAGCGTCCACCGGAAACCCGTTGTAGACGAAGCTCTTGCGGCCATGCAGCTCGGCATGACGGGCGCTGAGGAAGTTCCAGTTGAGCTGCGGCCGCGGATAGTCCGGTAGGTGGCCGTGCTCGGTGTTAAGGGTCGGGAAGGGGACCTCGACTTTCCAGGCGTGGAGATTGACGATCTGCGTGTCGCGGGGGATCGCCGCCCTGCACTCGGCATCGCTGACCGCATGCCTAACCTCGCAAATCGGATGCGACGATCCCGGCGCGGCGATCAGGACGACATGGTGGCCGAGCCTGACCAGTTCAGTGACCAGCCATTCGACCTGGCGCTGCGTGCCGCCATACCCCTTGGCCGGAATAAGGCTCTGAGCTGCAAGGGTTATGCGCATTTGTTGTCGGCGCGGCTTCTCACAACGGGATGTTGTCGTGCTTCTTCCAGGGGTTCTGCATGTCCTTGTTGCGCAGCATGCGCAGCGCGCGCGCCACGCGACGCCGCGTCGAATGCGGCATGATCACCTCATCGACATAGCCGCGTTCGGCGGCGACGAAAGGCGACAGGAAGCGATCCTCGTAAGTCTTTGTATGGGCGGCAATTTTCTCCGGATCGCCGATGTCCTTGCGGTAGATGATCTCGACCGCGCCCCTGGCGCCCATCACGGCGATCTGCGCCGTCGGCCAGGCATAGTTCATGTCGCCGCGCAGATGCTTCGACGCCATAACGTCATAAGCCCCGCCATAGGCCTTGCGGGTGATGACGGTGATCTTCGGCACGGTTGCTTCGGCATAGGCGAAGAGCAGCTTGGCGCCATGCTTGATCAGCCCGCCATATTCCTGCGCGGTGCCAGGCAGGAAACCCGGCACATCGACGAAGGTGACGATGGGAATCGAGAAACAGTCGCAGAAGCGCACGAAGCGCGCCGCCTTCCGGCTGGCGTCGGAATCGAGCACGCCGGCCAGCACCATCGGCTGGTTGGCGACGAAGCCCACCGTGCGCCCCTCGACGCGACCGAAGCCGGTGACGATGTTTCTCGCAAAACTCTGTTGGATTTCGAAGAAATCGCCTTCGTCGGCGACCTTCAGGATCAGCTCCTTGATGTCATAGGGCTTGTTGGCGTTGTCGGGGATCAGCCGGTCGAGCGACAGGTCGTGGTCCGTCACCGACTGGTAGCACTCGATCTCGGGGATCTCCGCCGTGTTAGATGCCGGCAGCAGATCGACCAGCCGGCGCATCTGCAGCAGCGCCTCGACATCGTTGTCATAGGCGCCGTCGGCGATCGAGGATTTGGTCGTGTGGACGGAAGCCCCGCCGAGGCTTTCGGCGGTCACCGTCTCGTTGGTCACCGTCTTCACCACATCCGGTCCAGTGACGAACATGTAGGAAGTGTCGCGCACCATGAAGATGAAATCGGTCATGGCGGGCGAATAGACATCGCCGCCGGCGCAGGGGCCCATGATCAGCGATATCTGCGGGATCACGCCTGAGGCGAGCACATTGCGCTGAAAAATCTCGGCATAGCCGCCGAGCGCGGCCACGCCTTCCTGGATGCGCGCGCCGCCTGCGTCATAGAGCCCGATAATCGGCGCGCGGTTGCGCAGCGCCATCTCCTGGACCTTGATGACCTTTTCGGCATGCGCCTCCGACAGCGAACCGCCGAACACGGTGAAATCCTTGGCGAAGATATAGACCGGGCGGCCGTTGACGGTGCCCCAGCCGGTGACGACGCCGTCGCCGGCGATTTTGGTTTTCTCCATGCCGAAATCGGTCGAGCGATGCTCGACATACATGTCGAACTCCTCGAACGAGCCCTCGTCGAGGAAGACCTCGATACGCTCGCGGGCGGTGAGCTTGCCCTTCTTGTGCTGCGCCTCGATACGGTCCTTGCCGCCGCCCATGCGGGCAATATCGCGGCGGCGTTCGAGTTCCTTCAGCACGTCTTTCATCGCTGGTCCCCAAAACGGATAAGTGGTTTGTGGTAATGGCGAGGGCAGGAGAGCGCAAGCACCCTCGTTTTGCTGCATTGCAACATGACGCCCCTTGCATTTCGGGCCGGACTCGGCCATATGCAGCCCATAGGCGCTTGGGCCGGCCTGTCCGGCTTTCTCCACGAATGAGACTGGTTGCGTCTGTTTTCCCTCTTTCAAATCGGCCTCGGTCGATCGGCAAGACGGCGAAAAAGCCCCGGGGCATGACGTCCGCGGGCACGACAGCGCAGCCGCGCGGACGTTTCCCGTCCGCCGCCTTGTCGTTTCCTTATATTTGTTTCGACGGCAGGTTGCGCCCTGCCGCCATCGACGTTTGCGGCGATTGCGCCGCTTGAAAGAAGATGAATTTGACCAACGAAAACACTCTCCCCAACAACGACGCTGGGGAACTCTCCGGTTT
>NZ_RZRY01000678.1:0-3313 GCF_003998035.1 Mesorhizobium sp. M2A.F.Ca.ET.039.01.1.1
CCGATGCCCATCGCCCCCGCCGGCACGCCGAAGGAATGGCCCATCTGCGGCAGCGACGTCGAGATGATCGTCGAATCGAGCAGCTGCATGAAGAAGGCGACCGCCACGATCAGCGCGACACGACGCGCCTGGCCTGCGGAATCTCCGGACGGGGACACGGCTGCGTTGTCGGGGATGCTGGTCATGACGCGCTGGTTGAACAGCATAAGCCCCGTCCAGTCCAGAGCTTATCCAACAAACTTTCGTGTCGCCTCTCCGCCTGTTATGGAAGAGCGCGGGCCGGCCGAGGGAAACGCATGAAGCCTATCTACATCGACTACCTCAACGCTCTCGACATCGAAGCGCTTGCCATGACCGACGCCGAGATCATTGGCGCCGTCGAGGCCGGGCTCGTCGCGCAGGGCAAGGGCCAGATCGTTATCGAGCCGCGCGTCCATCTCGAGCCGGATCCCTCCTTCCACGGCCACTTCAACGTGCTGCGCGGCTATGTGGCGCCGCTCGACGCCGCCGGCGTGAAGATCGTCGGCGACTATGTCGACAATTACATGCACGGCCTGCCGTCGGAATTCGGCATCCTCAATCTTTTCGATCCGCGCACCGGTACGCCGCGCGCCATCCTCGACGCCACCGTCATCACCGACATGCGCACGGGCGCGGTCACCGCCATCGGCGCCAAGCATCTGGCGAAGAAGTCGTCCAAGGTGCTCGCCCATGTCGGCGCGCGCGGCACCGCCTATTGGAACGTACGGCTGCTCGACCACCTCTTCGACTTCGACGAGATCCGCGTCCATTCGCGCCGGCCCGAAAGCCGTGACGCCTTCGCCGCGAAGCTCGCCGCCGACCTCGGCAAGCCGGTGCTGGCGGTGGCCAACTGGAAAAGCTGCGTCGAAGGCGCCGACATCGTCGTCGAGGCCTCGCGGCTGCCGGAGCCGCAGCCGCTGCTCAAGACCGAATGGATCAAGCGCGGCGCGCTGGTCGTGCCCTATGGCACGATGAGCGCGGTCGAGCTGTCGCTGACCGACATCATGCAGAAGATCGTCGTCGACGACTGGGGCCAGTGCAAGGGCGGCAAGTTCGGCTCGTTGCGCGCCCATGTCGAGACGGGACGGCTGAGCGAGGCGACTTTGCACGCCGAACTCGGCCAGATCGCGGCCGGCCTGAAGCCGGGCCGGCAAAGCGATGGCGAGACGATCCTGTTCTGGCATCGCGGCCTCTCGCTCTCCGACATCGCGCTCGGCAAAGCGATGCTCGCCAAGGCCGGCGAAAACGGCATCGGCCAGAGGCTGCGCTTCGCATGAGCCCGCTCGTTCTCACCGGCGCCGGCGTCAGCATCGAGGATGTTGCCGCCGTCGCGCGCAATTCCGACAAGGTCGAAGTCACGCCGCTGGTCATCGAGAAGCTCGGCAAGGCGCGGAAAGTCCTCGACGAGGCCGCGGCCGGCGGGCAGCAGATCTATGGTCTGAACACCGGGCTCGGCGCCAATCTCGGCACAGCGGTGGAAGGTGATGCCAGTGCCTTCCAGCGTCAGCTTCTCGACGGGCGTGGCGCCGCAGTCGGGGAAGCTTTGCCGATACAGACCGTGCGAGCGGTGATGTTTGCTCGCATCGCCATGCTTTCGGCCGGTGGCTCCGGTCTCTCGCAGCATGTATTCACGGCACTCGTCGAAGCCCTCAATGCCGGCGTCCATCCGGTCATGCCGTCGCTGGGCTCGATCGGCGCCGGTGACCTGGTGATGATGACGGCGATCGCGCACACGCTGATCGGTGAAGGCGACGCCAACTACCAGAGCCGTCGCATGCCCTCTGCCAAGGCGCTGATGATGGCGCGTCTGGCGCCGGTCAGTCTGGCGCCGAAGGACGGTCTATCGCTGATCAATGCCTCGGCGGTCTCGGCTGGCGCCGGCGCGCTGGCGCTTGTCGACGTCCTGTCGGCGATGGAACAGCAGCAACAGGCCGGCGCGCTGACCATGGAGGCGCTCGGCGCGAACCGCACCATTCTGGACCCGCGCCTGCATGTGGCCCGCCCTGCGGCATGCCAGGCGCTGGCCGCAAAGACGCTGCGCGAGCTGCTCGCGCGCGACCATGAACCGGCGCCGACCACCATTCAGGATCCGCTCTCGATCCGCTGTATGCCCTCGATTCACGGCGCGCTGATCCAGGCGATCGATCACGCCAGGCTGGCGGTCGAGATCGAGTTGAACGCGGCCGCCGACAACCCGCTGGTGCTTGCGGAGGACGCGCTCGTGCTGTCGACCGGCAATTTCCATACCTCGTCGCTGGCGCTCGCTTTCGAGACGCTTGGCCTAGCGATTGCGCAATGCGCGGCAGCCTGCGCCGCCCGTTTCATCCAGCTCACCGGCTCCAGCCGCCACGGCCTGCCAAAATATCTGTCGCCGATCGGCGGCGCATCAGCCGGCTTCGTGCCGTTGCAGAAAACGGTCACGGCAATCCTCGCCGGCATCCGCCAGAAGGCCAATCCAGCAATGCTCGACTTCCTGCCGGTGTCAGAGGGCGTCGAGGATCACGCCACCCAGACACCGCTCACCATCGCCAAATGTGCCGAGATGATCGTGCTGTGGCGGCGTCTGATCGCCTTGGAGCTGATGGCGGCGGCCCAGGCCGTGGATCTGCGCGAAGGGTTTGTGCTGGCGCCGGCAACCGGAGTGATCCACGCAGCGGTCCGCTCTCATGTCGCGACGCTCAAGGAAGACCGGTCGCTGGGGACCAGTGCCAACACACTCTACGCTGCGCTCGCCGACGGAACGTGGCGAGCCTAAAGCATGTCTCCCGACAAGTGCGCCCGGTTTCGCGATAAAGACATGCTTAGAATTGGAAACTTAAAGCAGCACCTATCGCCGCCCGTTCAGGGTTTTGCCTCAACCTTCTTCATGAAAAGGGTGAGCTCGTCCGGATCCATATGCACGATGTGCCTGTCTTCCGGATAGGCGCCGCTGTTGACGTCGGCGACATATTCGGAAAACGCCGCGATGCGCTCCTGCTGCAGCCGGTCATATTCGGCGGCGAAGTTGCGATAGACTTTCGAGTGGCGCGGCATGTGACCGCGATTGGCGCCGAGGATATCCTCGGCAAACAGATATTGCGCGTCGCAGCCGGTGCCCGCGCCCATCGACAGCATGATCAGCGAAGTACGCTCGGAGATCGCCCTCGCCACCTCCACCGGCACGACCTCGATCTCGGCGCCGATGGCGCCGGCGGCTTCCAGCTGCTTCACCGCCTCGAACACCTGCATGGCCGTATCGGCGGTCTTGCCGACAGCCTTGAAGCCGCCGGTCCAGGTCGCGCGGGAGGGAATG
>NZ_RZRY01000679.1:0-3305 GCF_003998035.1 Mesorhizobium sp. M2A.F.Ca.ET.039.01.1.1
GCTACAGCCCGAAGAAGCTCGGCTTCTTCTGATCCTCCCAGGGCGAAGGGGAAGGGAGGGCGCCGCGGACGGCGCCCTCCCTTCGACATAGGAGGATTGCCATGGACAGGGCTTCATTGGGCAAAGTCTCGGCCACGGCGACGGCCAAGGCGCTGCTGGCCGAAATCATCGCCGACCACGGGCCGGTGCTCTTTCACCAGTCCGGCGGCTGCTGCGACGGATCCTCGCCGATGTGCTATGCGCGCGGCGAGTTCATGATCGGCGACAATGACGTCAAGCTCGGCGAGATCGGCGACACGCCGGTCTATATCAGCGCCTCGCAATATGAAGTTTGGAAGCACACCGACCTGATCATCGACGTGGTGAAGGGCAGGGGCGGCATGTTCTCGCTCGACAATGGCCGCGAGAAGCGCTTCCTGACGCGCTCGACGGTCTGCGCGGTATCGCCGTCATCTTCCGCCGACTGAGCGAGCAGACCAGCCCGCCATCGGCCGCGATTGGGGTAATCGTCGCGCTTTGTTGGGTCTTTGGCTCGCAACCTGTTCGCCTTAGTGCTATGGCGCCGCTTTCAAACGGAAAAGCGTATCCATGGCAGGTGTAGAACAGATCACGGTGGAGGCCGGCGAGGCGGGCATGCGGCTCGACCGCTGGTTCAAGGTCCATTATCCGGGCCTAGGCTTTGGCCACCTGCAGAAGCTGTTGCGCTCGGGCCAGATCCGCATCGACGGCGGCAGGGCGAAGGCGGACACGCGCGTAGAGCCTGGCCAGACGGTGCGTATACCGCCGCTCGACATCGACAAGAAAGGCGATGCGCCGCTTACCGGCCACTCGATCCGCAACCAGGGCGATGCCGACGTGCTCGCCAAGATGCTTCTGCACGAGGATCCGAAGGTCTTCGTCTTCAACAAGCCGGCCGGCCTAGCGGTGCAGGGCGGCTCGGGCGTCACCCGCAATGTCGACGACATGCTGGAGGCCTGGCGCAACCAGAAGGGCGAGAAGCCGCGCCTCGTCCACCGCCTCGACCGCGACACCTCCGGCGTGCTGGTGGTTGCCCGCACGCGTCTTGCCGCGATGAAGCTCTCGGAGGCGTTCCGGGCGCGAGAGACCAAGAAGACCTACTGGGCGCTGGTCAAGGGCGTGCCGCCCAAGCGCGAGGATAAGATCTCGACCTGGCTGGTCAAGGAGGCGACACCGGATGGTGACCGCGTGCGCATCGCCAAGCATGGCGAGAAGGGCGCCGACCATGCCGTTTCCTACTATCGCGTCGTCGAGCAGGCGGCGCAGTCGCTGTCCTGGCTGGAGATGGAGCCCTATACCGGCCGCACGCACCAGCTGCGCGTCCACGCCGCCCATATCGGCTGCCCGATCATCGGCGACCCGAAATATTTCGAGGCCGATACCAACTGGGAATTCCCGGGGGGCATCCAGAACCGCCTGCATCTGCACGCCCGCCGCATCGTCATCCCGCATCCGGACCAGGGCGTCATCGATGTGACGGCGCCGATGCCGCCCCATATGCGCCAGAGCTGGAACCTGCTCGGCTTCGACGAACAGAGCGCGGAGGACTAGATTGACCGTTGCGCCCGCACTGGATCGCCGCGACGCGGTCGACATGGCGGCAGCGGCCATCATGGTCGGGCTGACCTTCTCGTGGGGACTGAACTACGTCGCGGCCAAGATCTCCTACGCAGGCTACGACCCTGTCTTCGTCTCGATCGCACGTTCGCTCATCGGGGGAGCCTGCGTGCTTGGCTGGTGCCGGCTGCGCGGCATCAACCTGTTCGAAGCGGATGGGACGCTGGCCGCCGGCGTCGTCGTCGGCGTGTTTTTCGGTATCGAGTTCCTGTGCCTCTATATCGGCCTCGAATACACGACCGTCGCCCGCAACACGCTGCTGGTCAACACCATGCCGTTCTGGGTGCTGATCGGCGGTCATTTCCTGCTCGGCGAGCGCATCAACGCGCGCAAGCTCGGTGGGCTTGTCCTGGCCTTCTGCGGCCTGGTGGCCGTGTTCTCGGACGGCATTGTCGCGGGCAGCGACACGACCCTTCTGGGGGATCTGCTCAGCCTTGGTTCCGGCGTCCTGTGGGCGGCGACCAGCATCGTCATCAAGCGCTCGAAACTGGTGGCGACCAGCGCCGAGAAACTGCTGCTCTACCAACTGGCCGGCGCGGCGATAGTCGGTGTCCTGGTGATGCCCTTGGCCGGCCCGCCCATTCGCGCGGTTGCAACCTTGCCGACGTTGGCGCTGCTCTTCCAGTCTTTCTATATCGTCGCCTTCACCTATGTATTGTGGTTCTGGCTGCTTCGGCGCTACCCCGCGTCCGGTCTGTCGAGCTTCGCCTTCCTGTCGCCGGTGTTCGGCGTCTTGTGCGGCGCGGTGGTCCTTGGTGAAGCGCCGACGACCAGGATATTCCTGGCTCTGGCCCTGATCGCCGCCGGTCTCATCATCGTCAACCGGCCGGCGCGCAGGCAGCCAACAGTTTAGGGAGTTCGACATGCGCGACATCCTCGAAGACCTCGAAGCCGGAAAACTGCTTTCCGATCCCGATCCCGTGCGCCGCGCCCAGATCCAGATGAAGACGCCGCTGCCGAAGCGTTTCTACAAGGCGGTTTCGGTTGTCCCGGTGGAAAACGGCTTTACCGTTCATCTCGACGGCCGTCCGGTGCGCACGCCGGGCAAGGCCGTGATGGTGCTGCCAACCGAAAGGGCTGCGGCACTCGTGGCCGACGAATTCAGCGCCCAGGGCGAGGTCATCGATCCCGTGACCATGCCGGTCATGCGCCTTGTCAACACCGCCATAGACGGTGTCGCCTCCGATCCGCAGGCGGTGCTGGAGGATGTGCTGCGCTTCGCTTCGTCAGATCTGCTTTGCTACCGTGCCGACGGTCCGCAAGGCCTGGTCGATCGTCAGAACAAGCTGTGGGATCCGGTGCTGGACTGGGCACGCGGCAGCCTCGGCGCGCGCTTCAATCTTGCCGAAGGCGTCATCCATGTCGAGCAGCCGCGCGAAGCCATCGCCATCCTTGGCGCGCATCTTGGCCAACGCTCGGAGCCGATGCGGCTGGCCGCCATCCATGTTATGACGGCGCTGACCGGCTCGGCGCTGCTGGCGCTGGCCGTGGATTTCGGCGAGTTGGACGCCGAGGAAGCTTGGGCAGCGGCCCATGTCGACGAGGACTGGCAGATCGAGCACTGGGGCCAGGACTCGGAGGCAGTCGCGCGCCGCTCGGCCCGCAAACGCGACATGCTGGCGGCGGTCAGCCTGCTTGAGGCACTGAAGGCCTAGAAGCCAGAAATGGGC
>NZ_RZRY01000067.1:0-16129 GCF_003998035.1 Mesorhizobium sp. M2A.F.Ca.ET.039.01.1.1
CTCTACTTCCGCCCACATGATGTCGATCTGCTCGACGGCTGCAGCGGCTGCATAGCCGGCACGGTCGCCGCCAGCCGCCGCGTCGCAGGCACAAGGCGCGTCGAGCTGGAGATCGGCGGCGAGCGCCAGCGCGTCGAGATCGAGCTTCCGGTCGACCATCCCGCCGCGCAGAAGAGCCGCGTCGCCTTCAGGCCGCGGCGCTGGAAGCTTTTCCCCACCGCCTGAGCTACCTTTGGCCCTGACTCCTGCTCCAGCGCCCCAGTCTGGCGCTGTTCAAGAGTCAGCTTGGAAGAAAATCCTAGCAAAGAGCTGTTTCGGCGAGATATTTTCTAGACCCTCCCCCGCCTGTCGGAGCGCGTGCCTCGTCGCTTCAGGCATTCCCGACTATGGTCTCGCTATAGCTTCATTCATTTCCAAGGAGCCTGTTTTCATGAAGCGTCTATTGCTCGGCATCGCAGCTGTTGCCGGTCTCGTCCTCGCGTCCTCCCAAGCCTGGTCGGCCGACAAACTTTTGAATGCATCCTATGATGTCGGCCGCGAGTTGTTCGTCGACATCAACAAGGCCTTCATCGCCAAGCATCCCGGCGTCACCATCGATCAGTCGCATGCCGGCACCTCGGCGCAGGCGCGCGCCATCGCCGAAGGTCTTGCCGCCGATGTCGTCACCTTCAACCAGGTCACCGACGTCGACTTCCTGGTCAAGAAGGGCCTCGTCTCGGCCGATTGGCAGAAGGATTTTCCGGACAACGCGTCGCCCTTCTTTTCCCTGCCCTCCTTCCTGGTGCGCGCCGGCAACCCGAAACACATCAAGGACTGGAACGATCTGGTGCGTGACGACGTGCAGGTGATCTTCCCAAACCCGAAGACATCGGGCAATGCACGCTACACCTATCTCGCCGCCACCGCTTACGCCAAGGAGGCCTTCAAGGGTGACGATGCCAAGGTGAAGGAGTTCATCACCAAGCTCTTCAACAACGTTCCGATCTTCGACACCGGCGGCCGCGCCGCCACCACCACCTTCGTCCAGCGTGAGATCGGCGACGTGCTGATCACCTTCGAGTCCGAGACGCGCGGCATCCGCAAGGAATATGGCGACGACAAGTTCGAACAGGTCACCCCTTCGGTCAGCCTGCTGGCCGAGTTCCCGGTGGCGATCGTCGACAAGGTCGCCGACGATCATGGCAGCCGCGATCTCGCCAAGTCCTATCTCGACTTCCTCTACACGCCGGATGGCCAGGAGATTGCCGCCGAGAACGGCTTGCGGGCTCGCGATGCGACGGTCGCCGCCAAGCACAAGGCCGACTTCCCGGACGTCCGCCTGCTGACGGTGGATGAGGTATTCGGTGGTTGGGACAAGGTTCAGAAAGAGCATTTTGCCGCAGGCGGGCTGCTCGATCAGGCCTATGGCGCCCGCTGAAAGGGCTCCACAATCAGGAAGCGCAAGGAGGCCGGCTTTGCCGGCTTTCTTCTTGTAAGCGGGGCTGCATGAGTTCGCGGGGGAAATCGCGGCCCCAACGTGAAAAACGTTACGAAGAATCAACGCGTTTGTGCCTAAGCTGCACCGGCAAATTGTTGGGCCAGAGGGCGTTCGACGGTCAAACTGTCATGATTTGCACACAAACAACCGCCAGATGCAGGGCGATTGGGGTTTGATGAATTGAATCGGGCATGCTGACCAAAAAAGGCAAATACGGCCTCAAGGCCCTTGTGCATCTTGCCAGCCTGCCGGCTGGCCAGCTTGCATTCGTCAACGACATTGCGGTCGCCAACAACATCCCGAAGAAATTCCTGGATGCGATCCTGGGCGAGCTGCGCAATGCCGGCTTCGTCCAGAGCCGCAAGGGCAAGGAAGGCGGCTATCGCCTCGCCCGGCCCGCTTCCGAGATCAAGATCGGCCATGTCGTGCGCGTGCTCGACGGACCGCTGGCGCCGATCCCTTGCGCCAGCCGCACCCAATACCAGCGTTGCGAGGATTGCGACGAGGCGACATGCCAGGTCCGCCACATGATGCTGGAAGTGCGCCAGGCAATCGCCGAGGTGCTGGACAACCGCAGCCTCGCTGCCATGCGCGACGCCGACAACGACGATTTCCCGGCAGAGCTCACTTCGCAGATCTGAAACGGCTCGCCCTCGACAGAGGCCCCTTGCTTGCTTGTCTGCTTTCGACGCAGTAAAGCGGAGCACGATCCGGAAAAGTGGGTACCGGTTTTCGGACAAGATCATGCTCCATCTAAAAAGTGGAACGGGGCTCTGACGCATGAGGCTGCCTTGGCTTGGCAATTCCCGCAGGGCCAGCCGGCAGCCAACGTCGAACGACATCTATCGCACCGAGATCATCGCCGACGTGCCGGTGCCGGAGCGCAACGAAACCGTTCGCTTCTTCAGCCGCAAGGTAATCCGCCCCGGAAAACTGCGCCGCTTCGCTAATCGGGACCTGCGCGAGAGCCTGCTGTCCTGTTTCTATCTTGGCGTCGCGGCGCTGCTGCCGGTCTCGTCGTGGGAACCCATCTGCGGCCGGGTGTCGGGGCTCCGGCGCAAGCGGCATTTCCGCAAGGAGTTCGCCCGCTACGACATAGCGGTGAAGGCGGTGCTCGGCGACACTGTCGACACGCGAAGAATGTTCGAAGCGCAGCTTGCCGCCGTTCACCGCCGGCGGCTGACGCTTGCTGCGCATCTCGTTGCCGGCTGGCGCTGGTCGCCGGCGATCCGCCTCGAAGGCCTCGAGGCTCTACACCAAGCCCTGCGCAACGGGCGCGGCGTCATCATATGGTGCGACCAGTTCACGGCGCAGACGATCATGGGCAAGCGCGCCTTGCATGAGGCCGGCGTCGATGCCCATCAGGTAAGCGCGCGGTACCACGGTCTTTCGCCAAGCGAATTCGGCTTGCGCGTCATCAATCCGCCATTGGTCAAGGTCGAGAACCGTTTCCTGAAAAGCCGAATCGTCTTTGAGCGCACCGACGCATACCAGGTCACCACGCGCATCCAGAAGGTCCTGAAAGCAAATGGCGTGGTGCTGATGACCAACACCATCTATGCCGGCTCCGCCTTCGCCGAGGCCGCCATGGGCGAACGTGGCTGGACCCACCTCGCCTCGGCGCCGGCAAACTTCGCCGCACGCGCGGGTGCTGCGCTGTTTCATATGGCGACGATCGAGACGATCCCTTTCCGCCAGTACCGGGCTATCGTCAGCGAGCTGAGCGCAGGCACGCAAGCGCCCGCATTGCCGGCGGGGGACACAGCGGCGAAGAACCTTGCGGTCCAGGCGGGATACATCCTGTCGAAGCGCGACCATATGCTGGAAACGCTCAAACTCTGTCCGGAGCAGATGATGGCCTGGTCGAGCGCCACGCGGCTGACCGAGCGGCCAACCGAGGCCGCAATCGGCAATGACGGCGCATGAATACCAACCGATCTAGCGGATGATCTCTTTTACGATCCCGGCGACACTTCGCGTCCCGTCGGCCGTCACCGCCCGCTCGTCCGCGGCAGGCTCTTCCAGCGTGGCGAACTGGCTGTCGACCAGGTTTGCGGGCATGAAATGACCCTTGCGATTGGCGACCCGTCGCCAGGCGGTCTCGCGATCGATCTTGAGGTAAAGGAAGACGACCTCCGGACAAAAGCGGCTCAGCCTGTCGCGATACGTCCGCTTCAGCGCCGAGCACGCCGCCACCGCATTCCGCCCTTCGGCAACGGAACTCGCGATGCGCGCGCCGATGGCGTTGAGCCAGCCCTCGCGCAGCGCATCCGTCAGCGGCTCGCCGCGCGCCATGCGCGCCACATTCTCCGGCGGATGCAGCCGGTCGCCTTCGATGAAGTCGGCGCCAAGAGCCCCGGCAAGCGCTTCGCCGACGGCCGTCTTGCCGCAACCGGCAACGCCCATCACGACGATGGCCGGCGCCGTCCGAAGATCGGTCATGCGAAGCTGCGGTCTTGCGCTTGCCTCATCCACGGTCAGCGGCTTGCCGGCGCGCGCCCGTAGAGCAGAAGCATGGCGACGATGACGACGCCATAGATGATCTGCCGCCCCGCCTCGGGCATCTGCATGACTGAGAGGATGGATTGCAGGAGCGTGATCAGGATCACGCCCGCAACCGTGCCCAGATAGGAGCCGCGCCCGCCGAGGATCGACGTGCCGCCCAGCACGACGGCGGCTATCGACGGCAGCAGATAGGCGTCGCCCATCGACTGCGCCGCCTTTGAAGCATAGCCGGCCAGAAGCACGCCGCCAAAAGCCGATAGGCCGCCGGAGACGGCGAAGGCGATCAGCACGATACGGCGCGTGTCGATGCCGGAAAGATAGGCGGCGCGCTCGCGATTGCCGATGCCGTAGACGGCGCGGCCGAAGCTGGTGCGGGTCAGCACGAAGACCATCGCGGCGCCGATCAGCGCCCAGATGATGACGGCGTTGGGAACGCCCGGGATGGTGAAACCGGTTGCCAGATAGCGCATCGCCGCCGTCGCCGAATCCTGTGGCGAGAAACCGCCCGTATAGACAACCATCAGCCCTTGCGCCACGGCATTGGTGGCCAAGGTGATGATCATCGAGGGAATGCGCAGATAGGCGACGCCGATGCCGTTGACGAGGCCGATCGCGACGCCGCACAGGACCCCGAAAGGAATGGCCAACGCGACGCCGAGCGATCCGTAGGCGGCGGCCGCGCAGGCCATCATCGCGCCTGTGGCCACGGACCACGGCACGGACAGATCGATCTGGCCGAGCAGGATGACCAGCATCATGCCGGTGGCGATGACACCGAGGAAGGACGCGACCTTCAACTGTTGCAGCAGATATTCCGGCGAAAGGAAGCTGCGCGAATAGAGGCTGCCGAGCAGGAGCAGGATCACAATGCAGGCGAAGGAGGTGACAACAGCCGGATCGGCGCGTCGCAGAAATTTGGGCATGCGGCCGGCGATGCCGCCGATGGTCGTTTCGCTCACAGGAACCACTCCAGCCGGTTGCGCACCCGAAACAGCGCGAAAGCGCCGAGGCTGACCGCGATCAATAGGATAACGCCCTGGAACAGCGGCTGCCAGAGCGGATCGAAGTCGAAGACGAACAAGAGGTCGCCGATGGTGCGGAAGGCGAGCGCGCCGAAGATCGCGCCGATGGCGCTGCCCTTGCCGCCGAACAGCGAAACACCACCGAGCACGACGGCGGCGATCGAGAACAGCGTGTAGGCGTTGCCGCTCGCATAGGCCGCCTCGCCCGTATAGGTGAAGAAGGTCAGGAACAGGCCGCCGATGGCCGCAAGCAGGCCGGCAAGCGTGTATGCCAGGAACTTGCCCCTGCGGATCGGCACGCCCGACATGTAAGCCGCCGTCTCCGATGAACCGGCCGCATAAGCGGCGCGCCCGAATTCGGAGCGGCTGAACGGCACCCAGACGACGAGCACGATGACCAGCAGCGCCACGAGGCTCGCCGGCACGACGCCGAAGAAACGCCCGGTCAGGAAATCCGCAAGGTCCTCATTGACCGAACCGCCGGGAACCGGTCGCAAAAGCAGCGCCAAGCCGAAAAAGACGGCGCCCGTGGCTATGGTGGCGACAATCGGCTGCAGCCGACCGTAGATGACGATCGCGCCGTTGACGGCGCCGCAGATGAGCCCGGTGCCGAGCACAGCCAGCACGCCAAACGCCGTCTCCAGGCCGGTGCCGATCACCAGCCATGAAGCCATGCAGTTGGTGAGCGCGAAGATCATGCCGACCGACAGGTCGATGCCTGCGGTGATCACCACCAATGTCTGAGCCATGGCGACGAAGGCCAGCAGCACGCCCTTGTTGGCCGCCGTCTGCACGACATTGGCGGTGAAGCCGGCCGGATGGTTGCCGCTGTAGATGGCGAACATGACGATGAAGATGCCGAATGCCAGCAGCGTCCCGCGCTGCTCGGCCAGCCAGTAGCGCCAGTCCTTCACGCGCCCACTCCCTGCTTCGGCCCGGCACCTTCGCCATGGATGTTGAGCGCGCTGGCGATCAGCGCGTGCTCGGTGATCTCGGCGCCGACCAGCTCGCGCTTGACCGCGCCGTCATAGAGCACCAGCACGCGGTCGCAGCAGCCGATCAGCTCGTCATAGTCGGTCGAATAGAACAGAATCGCGGCGCCCGCGTCGGCCAGCTTGCGCATCAGCTGGTAGAGCTCCTGCTTGGTGCCGACATCGATGCCGCGCGTCGGATCGTTGAGCAGGATGATGCGCGGCTGCCGCATCAGCCATTTGGCGATCACCACCTTCTGCTGGTTGCCGCCGGAGAGCGCGCCGACAGGGATGTCGAGACCCGCTGTCTTGATGGCCAAGAGCCCGACCATGTCGTCGATCAGCCGCTGCTCGGCGACGCGATCGATGATGCCGCCTTTCGAAAGCCTGTCGAGCGCCGCGAAGGACAGGTTCTCACGCACCGTCATCGGCAGCATCAGCCCTTCGGTCTTGCGATCCTCGGGGATCAGCGCCATGCCGATGCGGCCGTGGCTTGCCGCGGTCGGGCTGGCGATCGAAACCGGCTTGCCGTCTATCAGGATCTCGCCTGAAAGGCCGCGCAGCACGCCGAAAAAAGCAAGCAGCAATTCGCGCTGCCCCTGTCCATCGAGACCGCCGAGACCCACGACTTCCCCTGCCCTGACGCTCAACGAGATATTGTCCAGCCGGTCGGCCCAGGAGAGGCTGCGCGCTTCGAGAACCGTCGTCGCGGCCGCAGTTGGACCGGGTTTCGGCGGGAAGATATGGCTGTATTCGCGGCCGATCATCAGCTCGACCACTTCATTGTCGCTCTTCGAGCCGGCGGGGTAGCTGGCGACGTTGCGGCCGTTGCGGAACACCGTGCAGTGGTCGGCGAGCTCGGCGATCTCGTTCATGCGGTGCGAGATGTAGAGCAGCGCCAGTCCTTCTGACCGCAGCCGCTTCAGCACCTCGAAGACCTTGGCGACATCCGCCGCCGTCAGCGCCGAGGTCGCCTCGTCGAGGATCAGGATGCGCGGTTTCCGGGCCAGCGCCTTGGCGATCTCCACCATCTGCCGGCGCGACAGCGGCAGATCCTTGACCAGGGCACAGGGATGGATGTCGGAAGCCCCGGCGCGTGCCAGCGCTTCCTCCGCAATGCGCCGCTGCGCCTTGCGGTCGATCATGCCGAAGCGTTTCGGCGGATCGGAAATGACGATGTTGTCGGCGACGCTCAATTCTGGGATGAGCGACAGTTCCTGGAAGATGCAGACGATGCCGGCCTGATTGGCTGCTGCCGGCGAGGCGAAGCTCACTTCGCGGCCATCGAGCGTCATCGTGCCTTCGTCGGGCGCCACGACGCCGGCCATGACCTTGATCAGCGTCGATTTGCCGGCGCCGTTCTCGCCCAGAATGGCGTGGATGCCGCCGGCAGTGACCGTCAGGTCGGCCTTTTCAAGGGCCCGCACGCCGCCATAACGCTTGGAGATGCCTTCCATGCGGAAGAGCGGAGCCGCGCCGTCCATCAGCCCTCCCTGGCCGTTTCGAGTTGAGAACAGGAGGACGGTGCCGCGAGCTCGCCGCGGCACCGTCCGGTCAGACTATTTGTTTTCCTTGGTCTGGCCCATGATTTCCTGCGCGGTGAAATTGATGCCGCAGGTCGGGAAGGAATTGCCGACGAAGAAATTGTCGGACTGGTCCGGGAAGTAGTCCTGGCCGGCCTTGAAGTTCGGGTCCTCCACGATAGCCAAAGGCAACTTGACCGATTGCGGCACGACATTGCCTTCGAGCGCCGAGATCGCGGTCTTGATGGCAACCGCCACCTGTGCGGGGCCGGTGCCGGCGGACGAGCATTTCAGTCCATCGGCAGCGTGCGCGGCGCAGAATTTGCGGAAGCCGTTTTCCGTCTCGCCGCCGAAGGGCACGAAGGGATGCTTGGCGTCGATCATCGCCTGCACGATGCCGGTGTCGCCGCCTTGCCCGGTGACGCCGTCGAACGGCCCGCTGGTGGCGATGGCATCGGCCGTGGCCTTTTGCGCCACGCCGTCATCCCACTTGCCGACGACCTCGGTGACGTCCCACTTCTTGCCCGACCCATCGAGCACCTCGTGGATGCCGTTGTGGCGATCGGTGTCGACCGAGGTGCCGGCAACGCCGCGCACTTCGAGCACCTTGCCGCCATTCGGCACATGCGCGACCAGCCATTTGCCCCAGAGCTCGCCCAGGCCCTTCTGGTCGACATTGACGTTGATGGCATCCTTGGTGTCGAGGATGTTGTCGAAGGCAACGAGCACGACGCCGGCTTCCTTGGCACGCTTGATGACTGGCCCGAAGGCGGTCGGATTCTGTGCGTTGACGACGATCGCGTCGAAGCCGGAATCGATGAAGTTGTTGATCGCCGAAATCTGCGCCGGCACATCCTCGCCGGTCGACACGACCTTGAATTCCTTGAGCTTCTTGGCGACATCCGGCTGCGCCGCATAGGCCTTGGCCGTCTGGATCATCTGGATGCGCCAGGTGTTGGCGATGTAGCCGTTGGCAAGCGCGATGCGGTAAGGACCGTCTTTTTTCGGAAATTTGAAAAACTGCGTGTCGGCCGCCCATGGCGCAAAGCAGTCCGGCTCTGCCGCGGGTCCCTTGACCACTTCAGGTCCGGCGATCGCCGACGAACCCAGCATGACGAATGCAGTGGCGGCAATGACGCCGCCAACGAGTGACTTGATCATCGATATTCCTCCCAGTTGCAGTTCTGCTTGTGATGAATCCTGGCGCTCACGGTCGGCACCCTCCGCCCACCAAACACGCCCACAGGGACGACCCACGTCGCCCTGATCCTCCTCTCCCCCTCAGTGTTCCTGGCAATTTAGAAAACTATCATATTATACATAATAAACAAGCAAGGACTGTTGCTTATGTATAATAAACAGCCTCCAATCCCGCCAAATGTCGATTTACAGACAAATGGTAGCGCTACCATGATTGGCTGTAAAGCGGTGCCTTCAACATTTTTCCAGGCTCTTCAACGCGCGGTGCTCTCGCGCCGCATGAGCTCGAAACCGAGATCGACGATCCGCTGTTGCGGCCGGTTTCCGGCGATCGCCGCAAGCGCCATGGCGACGGATCGTGTGCCGATTTCATAGCGGTGCGTGCGCACGCTGGTGATCGAGGGAAACGAAACCTGCATCATGTCGAGATCATTGAAGCCGACAATGCCGATCTGTTTTGGCACGTCGATAGAAGCGCGACGGCATTCGAACAGAACGCCGAGCGCGATATCGTCATTGTTGCAGAACACGCCGTCCAGCGTCGGCATCTTGGCCAGTGCGTCACGGAACAGCTCGCGCCCGAGGCTCACGCTTGACGGCACCGGCGTCGTGGTGACCAGCCGCGGATCGAACAGCCCGGCAGCCTCCATGGCGGCGCGGTAGCCGGCAAGGCGCCGCTGCGAACGCGGATCCATCCTGGCGCCGATGAAGCCGATCTTGCGATAGCCGGCCTGCAGAAGGTGCTCGGTGGCCGTCCTGCCGCCGTCGAGATGCGAGAAGCCGACCATCATGTCGACCGGGTCCGGCCCGGTCTCCATCACCTGCACCACAGGGCAGCCGGCATTCTCCAGCAGTCGTCGCGCGCCGGGGGTCTGGTCGATGCCGGCCACGATCAGCGCCGCCGGACGTTGCGATCCGAAGACCTGCAGCAGCCGCTCTTCCTCCAGGCCGGAATAATGCGTGTTGCCGATCTGGATGCGGAACGGGCTGTCGGAGAGACTGTCATAGATGCCGCGCACGACTTCGGCGAAGACGTTGTTGGTGAGCGAAGGCACCAGTACGCCGAACACCTCGGCGCGCGCCGAGGCAAGCGCGCGCGCGTTCGGGTCGGGCACGTAGCCGAGTTCGTCGACCGCTGCCTGTATCTGCCGGCGAAGGTCCTCCGACACCCGTCCGGGCTCGCGCAGCGCGCGCGACACCGTGATCGCGCCGACACCCGCCTTGCGCGCGACATCGGCAATGGTCGGACGGCCGCCGCCGCGGCGGGAGCGCGGCTTGCTCAAGGGCAAGCCCCGTGCGGCAAATCCCGCCCGCTGCGCGCCCGCAATGCCATTGATCTTGGTGTCGCCATCTCGCAGGCCCGTACCGCGTTCATTTGGCTTGGCGTCGCGCAGCCGCGATTTGTTGTCAAGCCGAGGCGTCTTCCTGCAAAAGCGCCGGCACCAGCCCGTCAGGCCACGACGATGACGCTGCGTCTTGCCTTCCAGAACACCAGAAGCATCACCAGGATGTTGAGCAGGTTCCAGGCAATCCCGTTCAGGAAGGCGGCCGAATAGGAACCGGTGAGGTCGTAGATCCAGCCCGACATCCAGCCACCGATAGCCATGCCGAAAATGGTCGCCATGATGACGATGCCCACGCGTTGGCCAGCCTCCTTGGCGGGCATGTATTCCCGCACGATGATCGCGTAGCAAGGCACGATGCCGCCTTGCGACAAGCCGAACACCAGCGAGACGATGTAGAGCGAGGCGAGCCCGTCGAAGGGAATGTAAAAGAACAACGACAGGCATTGCAGAACCGAACCGATCAGCAAGGTCCTCACCCCGCCGATCCGATCGGCGACGAAGCCGGAAGCGAGGCGGCTGACGACGCCGGCGGCCATCATGATCGAGAGCATGTCGGCGCCATGCGCGACGCCATAGCCGAGGTCCAGGCAATAGGCGACGATATGCACCTGCGGCATCGACATCGCCACGCAGCAGCCGAGACCAGCTATCACCAGCAGCATCTGAAGTGCAGCCGGCGACAATGCGATCGGCTGGACCAGGCGCGTGCCTGGCGAGCCTGCGACGACCACCGGAGCACGCCGGCGCAACATCAGAACCAGCGGCACCATCGTCGCCAGGCACGCGATGCCGATTACCAGATAGGTGAAGCGCCAGCCCTCCGCCCGCATCAGCGGCGGTATGATCGCCGGCCAGACCGTTCCGGCGAGATAGCTGCCGGACGCAGCCGCGGCCACCGCAACGCCGCGCCGGCGATTGAACCAGTGCGAGATGTCGGCGATCAGCGGTCCGAAAATCGCCGATGTCCCCAACCCGATCAACAAGCCTTGGGCGAAGGTGAACTGCAGGATTGAATCGGAGAGCGACGCCAGCAGGAAGCAGGCAGCCAGCGCCGTTGAGGAAACAAGCGCCGGGATCCAGTAACCGACACGATCGATGGCGCGCCCGACCAGCACATTGCCGGCCGCGAAGCCAACCATGGTCGCGGTGTAAGGCATCGACGCCGCCGCGCGATCGACGCCAAACTCGGCCTGGACCGCCGGCAGAACGACGACCACCGCCCACATGCCGACACCCCCAATGGTCGCTAGCAACACGGAAATGGCCAGCCTCGTCCAGGCATAAGCGCTGTCTATGCCCGGGGGCGCTGCATTGCTGGAGATCGTCGTCAAGGCGTTCCTGTCCGCTGTTCTCGGAAGTCCGCGGTTCGGCCTCCACTATCGGCGCATTTGCCGGGCCGAGCAGCGCCACGACCGGCCAATCCGTGGCACCAGAACCGGGAACCCGTCTCATTTCCTGGAGTTTTGCCTCAGAGCAATTCCAGGAAAAGTGTCTAACGGTTTTCCGTCCGGAATTGCTGGAAACAAAGAGATGGAGCGGTTCAGCGGCAAACCGGTGAACCGCTCTGGCAAGGAGTTTCGCCATGACCGCAAAGAAGAAATGGTCAGCCGACGTGACCGAGCACAGCGATGCGCTGGATCTCGAGGAGCACGTCTTTGAATCCGACGACGCCAGGAAGATCGCCGCCTCGCTGAAGCGCTCGGCCGAGCACAGCGACCGTCGCAAGGCGGAGCCGTTCCAATCCGCCATGTCGATGTTGAATTTCTACATCAACCGCGCCGGCAAGAACCTGCCTGATGAGCGCAAGAAGGTGCTGGAAAAGGCGAAGGATGAGTTGCGCGTCGCCTTCGGCCGAGAGAAGCAGGATCAGCATTAAATCTGCCAGGTCGGGGCAGACCCTAACGCGATTGGATCACTTCGTCGGTGTTGGCCAACAACTTGCGGACCGCGTTGCGCGCCGCGTCCGGTCTCTTCAGGCGGATATTCCTCTCAATCGCCTCATGCAGCTTCTGGACATGCTGCAGATCGTCCAACTCGCGCGTCGTGTATGCGAAAAGATGGTCGAAGGCGGATTCGATCAGCACGCCCAGCGGCACCAGGAGGTCGTTGCCCGAGGCCCTGAGGATTGCGAGATGGAAGCGCGTGTCGGCGCGGGTTCGCTCCTGCAGGTTGGTGGCCTCGCCCATCTCGCGGCAGGCCTGGCTGATCTCGGCCATCTGCTCGTCAGTGCGCCGCATCGCCGCGAAGGCCGTCGCCTCTGGCTCTATGATATGGCGGAATTCCTGCACTGTCCTCAGGAACACCTCGCGATCCGGCGACGTCGCGTACCAAGCGAGCACGTCGCGGTCGAGAAGGTTCCAGCGTTCCTTCGGCTCGACCCAACTGCCGATCTTGGGTCGCGACGCCAGGAGGCTCTTCGCCATCAGCATCTTGATCGCCTCGCGCACCGCCGAGCGGCTGACGTCGAAGGTCTCCGACCATTTCGCTTCATTGGGCAGGATGGTGCCCGGCGGATAATCGCCGCGCACGATGCGAAGCCCGATCTCGCTGGCCAGAGAGGTGTGCACGCTGGCGCCGGGGATGCGTGGCGCGTCGGCCCGGCGGAAGCCGGCTGGACGCTCCGCGGCCGCCGTCTTCATCGGCTTTTTTTCGTTGTTCGGCTTCGCGTCCCGCATAGGTTCAGAAAATCCCGTTTTCAGGGGCTGTCAAGCACGGCAGGCCCGCTTAGCTACAACCTGCTGAGATGTGCACAGATCAACCGGCATTTGGCCTCGCCTCAGGCGGTTTTGACGTATTTGCGCCAGCTGTGCTCAGGCCGGAAGCCGAGCACGTCGCGCGCCTTCCGGTTGGATAGCAGCGTCTCATATTCGCCGAGTTCAGCGTTGACCGGCACGCCTGGATAAAAGCGCTTCAACAATTCCGCCGTCGGCAGGTCCGACGAGGTATCGTCATTGGCCGCGTTGAACACCTGGTAGCCCAGGCCGTCCTTCTCGATGGCGCGCAGGGTGATCTGGCCGAGGTCGCGCGCGTCGATGTAGCTCCAGGCGATGCGCTTGCGGAAGCCGGGATCGGCGAACCATTTCGGGAAGAGCGAATATTCATGCGGCTCGATGACGTTGCCGATGCGCAGCGCATAGATGTCGGCGCCGCTGCGCAGCGCGAAAGCTCGCGCCGTCTTCTCGTTGACGATCTTCGACAGCGCGTAGGAGTCCATCGGGTCGACGTCATAGTCCTCGTCGAGCGGAAAATGCGTGGGATTGCGCGGCTCGTTGGCAAAGACCAGCCCGTAGGTGGTCTCCGAAGAGGCGATGACGACCTTGCGGATGCCGAGCTTCACCGCCGCTTCGATGACGTTGTAGGTGCCCATCGCGTTGATGCGGAACACCTCGTTGTCCGGCGTGATCATGATGCGCGGGATCGCCGCGAAATGCACCACGGCGTCGACCGGTTGGGCCCTCAGTGAGGGATCGAATTCGTGCAGGCCCATATAGCTCGACAGCGCATTGAACACCTGCCCGCTGTCGGTGATGTCGGTGATAAGCGTGCGCACCTTCGGATTGTCGAGCGGCCTGGTGTCGATATTGAGCACCTGGCAGCCATGTTCGACCAGATACTGAACGACATGCCGGCCGGCCTTGCCGCTGCCGCCGGTGAACATGATCCGCTTCGTCATTTTGCTCTCCACAAGGCTCAGGAATTATGTGTATTGTCAGACAATAAGGTATTCCGCAATCGCTTGCCAACCGCGATCCGCGGAAACCTGCTCGACAAACGCCCGCCGCGCGGGCGCCCATCACCACGAAAGACAGGGAAGAGACGACATGAGCACCACCGCTGCCCGCGAGAATATCGGTTTCATCGGCCTAGGCCTGATGGGGCACGGCATCGCTAAGAACATCGTCGACAAGGGCTATCCGCTGACCTTCCTTGGCCGCAAGAACCGCAAGCCCGCGGAAGACCTTTTGGGACGCGGCGCCAGGGAAGTGGCCACCTCCAAGGAGGTGGCGGCGGCTTCCGACATCGTCTTCATCTGCGTCACCGGCTCGCGCGAGGTGGAGGCGATCATCCGCGGCCCCGGCGGGCTGAAGGAAGGCCTGAAGCAAGGCTCGGTGGTCGTCGACTGCTCGACCTCCGACCCGGTCTCAACCGTGGCGCTCGCCGCCGAGCTCAAGGCGCTCGGCATCGATTATGTCGACGCGCCGCTCAGCCGCACGCCGAAGGAAGCCTGGGAAGGCATGCTCGACGCCATGGTCGGCGCGCCGGACGCGGTGTTCGCCAGGCTGAAGCCGGTGATCGAGACCTGGGCCGGCCGCATCGTCCATATCGGCGACACCGGCGACGGCCATCGCATGAAGCTGCTCAACAACTTCGTCTCGCTGGGCTATGCGGCGATCTATTCCGAGGCCCTGGCGCTGGCGCAGAAGGTCGGCATCTCGCCAGCGCGCTTCGACAGCGTCATCCGCAACGGCCGCATGGATTGCGGCTTCTACCAGACCTTCATGCGCTGGACCTTGGAGGGCGACCGCGACGCGCACAAGTTCACCATCGCCAACGCCTTCAAGGACCTGACCTATCTGGAATCGATGGCTGGCGCGGCCGGCATCGCCAACCCGCTCGGCAACGCAACCAAGAATTCCTTTGCGACGGCGCATGCCGCCGGCCCCGCCGAACAATATGTACCGATGCTCGCCACCCATATCGGCAAGCTCAACGGCGTCGACCTGATGCCTTCGAGGGACGGCGTGAAGCAGAAGATCTAAGAGCAATTCCAGGAAAAGTGCGGGGGCGCCTTGTGGGCGCCCCCTGTTTTTTCGACGGTTTCGATGCAGCCTACTTCTGGATACAGGTGTCGGCCGTTTCCTTGGTGCACTCGTCGAGCCCGGTGAAGACCGGATCGTCGACCTTCTTGCCGCCGATGAGGTCGAGCATCACCGAAGGCGCCTTATAGCCCATTTCGAACGGCCGCTGGCCGACCAGCGCCGTCACCAGGCCTTCCTTGGCGATCGCCACCTCGTCGCCGATCGTGTCGGCGGCGCCGATGACGAACTCGTTCTTGGCGATCTTGTCGGCCATCGGCTTGAACAGGTCGCGATAGGGCTGCGGGGCGCCGAACAGCGGCCAGCCGCCCATGATGCCAAAGGCGTCGAGCTTCGGATTGGCTGCAAGGATGTCGGTCATCGCCTGCACGCCCTTGGCGCCGTCGTCATTGGTGAACACCGGGCAGCCGGGGGCTTCGGTCCAGCCGCCTTCGCCGGCAAGTGCCGCGAGGCCTTCCTTGCCCGTCAGCGCGTCGCGCATGCCTTGCGCGCGGCGCAGAATGTTGTCGGCCGCCGGATTGCCCTCGATGGTGCAGACCGTGCCGCCATTCGGCTTGGCCTTCTTGATGTACTCGCCGATCTTCTTGCCCATAAGGTAGTTGTCGGTGCCGAGATAGGTCTTGCGAAGGGCGGCGTCTTCCTTGGCAAGGTCGGCGTCGACCGTCATGATCGGGATCGACGGATTGGCGCTCTTGATCGTCTGCGCGATCAGCGGCGCGTTGGACGGCGAGATCGCCATCGCGACCGTGTCGGGCTTGCTCAGCATGTCCTGCACGATCTGCGCTTCACCGGCCTCGTCCGAGGTCGATGCCGGGCCGGTATAGAAGCACTCATATTCCGAGCTGGCGTTCTCTTTGTTCCATTTCTCGCAGCCCTGATGGATGGCTTCGAAGAACGGGTTGTCGAGCCCCTTCACGACGATGACGAGCTGTTTCTTGGCCAAAGCCGGCCCGGCGCCCAACGCCATGGCGGCGACGGCGGCAAGCAAAAGTGTTTTCCTCATGTCAGTCCTCCCTTGAAACAGACGGACACCGCGTGCCCGCCACACCGATCAGACCGGATGCGCAAGAACGATGTTGAGCATCTTCCCAATGCTCGTGTTCCGGGCCGGACTGATAAGCATTTGCCGATCCGTTGAGCCAATACTGGCGCAGCCGAATCCTTGATCGTCAAGCCATTTGCCCCTTCCGCCCTATGCGCGCTCGGTGGGCAAATTATTCCTCCGAGGCTAGCTAATATCGGCTTTTCGCCAACGGTCAATTCCTATT
>NZ_RZRY01000680.1:0-3296 GCF_003998035.1 Mesorhizobium sp. M2A.F.Ca.ET.039.01.1.1
GAAATGTCGGGTTTGCGCCGCCGGGGATCGTCGACGGGCAGCGGCCTGTGCACGATCCGCGAGCGGGAATTGGTGTAATCGAGGACGAATTCGGCCAGTTCCATGACGGTGAACTCGCCGGGGTTTCCGAGGTTGACCGGATGGTTCGGCCCCGCGGGCGACCGCATCAGCCGCATAAACCCTTCGATCAAGTCTTCGACATAGCAGAAGGAGCGCGTCTGGGTGCCGTTGCCATAGACGGTGATATCGTCCCCGCGCAGTGCCTGGACGATGAAATTGGACACCACGCGACCGTCATCGGGCCGCATGCGCGGCCCATAGGTGTTGAAGATGCGCGCCACCCGGATATCGAGGCCGTAGGTTCTCGCATAGTCAAAGAACAGCGTTTCGGCCGAGCGCTTGCCTTCATCGTAGCAGGCGCGCGGGCCATGCGTGTTGACGTTGCCGAAATAGCCTTCGGGCTGCGGATGAACCAGCGGGTCGCCATAAACCTCGGAGGTCGAGGCCTGGAATATCTTGGCGTTGTGGCGCCGGGCAAGTTCCAGAAGGTTGATTGCCCCGAGCACGCTGGTCTTGAACGTGTGGATGGGATCGGCCTGGTAGTGAGGCGGGGACGCCGGGCAGGCGAGGTTGTAGATCTCGTCGACGGCGATATCCATCGGCAAGGCATCGACAACGTCGTGGCTGATGCAGGTGAAGGCGGCGTCGCGCGCGATACCGGCTAGGTTGTATCTTTTGCCGGTGTGGAAATTGTCCAGGGCGATGACTTCATAGCCGTCCGCAAGCAGCCGCTCGCACAAATGAGAACCCAGGAATCCCGCTCCGCCGGTGACCAGGGCCCGGCCGCGATCGATGCTTTTTCGACCCGATCGAACCGGCTTCAGAACTTTGATGACCCTATTCATGCCAACCTCGTACGCACACACACTACCGTTCCGGGACGGGCATTGCCCGACCAGGTCACAACGGCGATTCCTCCGCAGAGGCAGAACCGCCTGCACTGATGTGCGTCATACTTTTCTGAGTTCGCGAGGCTGTCGCTCTACGGCTTGTCTTCGCCGCATAAGCGTCCCTTCCGCCCCTAAGTCGCGATCCACGAGTCGGTTGCCACCACCGCAGACTGCTCGCCCAAATTGCACACCCAACGCATACGAAGATATACCTGTGTCGGGGGTAGTCAACTAAATTAGCGTTTTGTTAACCTCACGTCTTTGCGAATGGTTAACCAAGGAGTGGGCGCACAGGGCGCATCAGCGGTGAGACGCTGCCCCGGAAAGCTTGGTAACGGCGCCGCGTTCATCGAATTGCGGCAGCAGGCCGGGAGAGGCTCTCGGCATCATCCTTGAAGCCTCGAAGCAACGTCAGCAAGACGCCGGGTCGAGATTGCGCATCGTGGCTAGATGTTCTCGGCGACCGCCCCGGCACTTCTGGCGAAGCAATGCGATTGCTGTCCAAAGCCGCTCGGGCCGCAAATAAAGTCAGCGTTCCCAAGATAAGGATTGATCCTTACCACAGGCGCCGAGCGAGACGGGCTCTCTGTATGGATGTGTCGGGTTGGTTTCAAGTCGATCAAGGCGGCGTTGCCGCTTTGCGACACGCTGAATGAGCTCGACTGACCGAAGTTGAAGTATTGGCAACCGGAAGTTGCCAACAACGCACCCAGGACAAAAAGACGGGGCAGGGCCTTCATTGGAATGCGAAAATTTTTGTTGAGGCAGGGCCGGCTTAAGCCTCGATAGGCCATCAGCATGAAGTAAAAATCCCCTCAAGCGCGCGGCGCTTATGTTCGAATCACGATTAGCCGCCCACCCCAACTCATTATGGCAACTTGGTTAATTTAGCGATAGCTGTTTGAACGCTTGCACGGATTTTCTGTTGCCGCAAGGGGCGAGACGGCTTACCGCCGGACATCCCGCCGGTGCCGGCCGGCAAAGCGTGGCAACAAAATGGCCCGCGTCGCCGCGGGCCATTTTTTCACCTTCGGTACCTTGTGCCTGAGCCCTCATTCTCCGCCCATCTCTTTCTTGAACTGGTCGAAATCGACCTGCATGCCGTTGAAGATGGTGCTCCAGTGACGCGTCAGCGCCGCCATGGCGACGGCTTCCTGGATCTCCTGGTCGGTGGCGCCGGCGTGCCTGGCGTTCTCGGTGTCCGACCAGATGCAGTAGCTGCAGGGGATCTGCGCCGCGACCGCCAGCGAGATCAGCGACTTCTCCTTCGGCGTCAGCGCCGTCTTGTCGCTGAGCTCGATGGCCTTGACCTCGGCCCACGCGCCGGGCAGACCGGCTTTCGGGAACTGTTTGACGAAGCTCGGCACGCCGCCCATCGTCGACTGGATGTCCTTGAGGGTGGCGTCGTAGTCATCAGCCCGGGCGGGCGCGGATGCGAGCGCCACGGCAAACGCGCCCGCGATGGCGATGAGCGAGGCGGAACGAAGGCAGGAATGCACGGCTGAGGCGATGCGAATGACTGACATGATGTTCTCCTCTGGTTTTTGTTAGCCTTACGATGTAAGGTATGCGAACGATGAACCTTACAGTGTAAGTTGTCAAGCGCCGCCATGGATGCATCGAGCAAAAGAAAGCGCCCCCGCGGCAAGCTCTCCCGCGAGATGATCGAGGATGCTGCCTTCAAGGTGATCGAGCGGGAAGGGCTGTCCGGCTTTTCGATGCGCAAGCTCGCCGCCAGGCTCGGCTGCGAGGCGATGAGCATCTATCACCACTTTCCCTCGCAGGCGCATCTCTACGAGGCGCTGGTCGACCGCCAGATGAGCGGGCTCGTCATACCTGGCGCTGATCTGCCCTGGCGCGAGCGGGCCCGCATCGGCATGCAGGAGTTCCGCCGTGTCGCCACCGAGCACCCGGCCTTCGCGCCCTTCATCGTCGTCTACCGCATGAACTCGCCGCCCTGCCTTGCCAAGCTCAACGCCATCATCGGCCTGTTCGAGGATGGCGGCTTCGGCCCCGAGCTTAGCGCCCGCCTGTTCCGCGCCGCCGGCTACTATCTGATGGGCGCAATCCTCGACGAGACGGCCGGCTACGCCAAGGGGCCTTCGGCCGTCACCACGGTCAGCGACGAGGAGCTGGCGCGCGACTATCCGAGCGTTGTGAAGGCCGGCGCCTATTTCGGCAGCGCCGGCTTCGACAAGACATTCGAGCTTGGCCTGGAAATGTTTCTGGACGAGATGGAGCGAGTCCGCGAAGCTGCCCGAGGGGAAGACCGCTAGAGCAGAAAAGTGTGGGCGGTTTTCCGTCCGGAATTGCGTCAAAAAAAGATAGAGCGGACAGCCGCTAGCC
>NZ_RZRY01000681.1:0-3286 GCF_003998035.1 Mesorhizobium sp. M2A.F.Ca.ET.039.01.1.1
GCGCGCCGAAGGGCTCGCCGCCATAATGGCCGCGGTACCAGTCGAACGTCAGCCAGCCGATGCCCGCCGCCATCAGGACGAGAATGCCGACCAGGATTGAACGCATCATCAGTGAATGTCCGTCGTGATTGCCTTGGGGCAAGTTTGGCGACACTCTTAGCGGGTCTGCGCCGGGCACGCAAAGATGCCGCGTTGCCGCAAGCAGAGATCCAGGTGGGGCACAACCCCCGTGTCGGGCGGCTTGCAAACGCCACGATCTTGTCCCACCTGACATCGGCAAACGCCAACCCAGGAGGCAACCTTTGCGAAAACTGATCGGTTTGTTCGCCGCATGTCTTGCTCTCAGCGCCGGCGCTGCCATGGCCGACGAGGTGGGCAAAGTGGGTGTCGACTGGGTCGGCAACGACATCATGATCGACGCCATCAAGGACCCGAAGGTCGACGGCGTCACCTGCCACGTCGCCTATTTCGACCGTAGCATCATCGACCGGCTGCATAAGGGCAACTGGTTCGAGGATCCTTCCGATTCCTCGATCTCCTGCCGCCAGACCGGGCCGATCACCATCGGCGACATCGATATGGGCGAGGGCGGCGAGGAAGTGTTCAAGCAGGGCCTCAGCCTGATCTGGAAGAAGCAGGTGGTGAACCGCATCTACGACAGGAAGAACGAGACGCTGATCTATCTGTCGCATTCGCGCCAGGTGCAGAACGGCTCGGCGAAGATGTCGGTCACCACCGTGCCGCTCTACGGCCAGAACGTGGTGTGGACCAAGGGCAAGCCGCAATAGTCTCCCGAGACAGGCTTGTGGGGGGCAGGTCGCGCTTGCGAGGCCGTCCCCGCCGGCGTAAAGCCGCTTCATGAACCGTCCTGAAAACCTTGTACTGAAAGATCCCGAGCCGCGCATCCATCCGACCGCGGAGCTCAAAGGCTGCAAGCTCGGCCGCTATGCCTCGATCGGCGAGCGGGTGATCCTGCGCGAGGTGAGCGTCGGCGACTTTTCCTATTTCGAGCGCCATTCGGAAGCGATCTACACGACGATCGGCAAGTTCTGCTCGATCGCCGCCAACAGCCGCATCAACGCGCTCGAGCACCCGATCGAGCGGCTGACGCAGCATAAGGTCAGCTACCGGCCGAACGAGTATTTCCGCTGGCTGGGCGTCGACGCTGAATTTCGCGCGCGCCGGCAAGCCAAACCGGTCAGTGTCGGCCACGATGTCTGGATCGGCCATGGCGCGGTCGTCATGCCGGGCGTTGCGATTGGCAACGGCGCCGTCATCGGCGCCAATGCCGTGGTGACGCATGACGTCGCGCCCTACACGATCGTCGCCGGCGTTCCGGCGAAGCCCTTGCGCGAACGCTTCTCAGCGGCAGTCGCGGCGCGTATCGAGGCCCTGGCCTGGTGGGATTGGGCGCCGGAGAAACTGGCGAGCGCAATCCCCGACATGCAAGCCGTGCAGATCGAGGCCTTCCTCGATCGCTGGGAAGGCGGTACTCCCTGACACACAGAATGCCGTTGAAAGCACAACGGCGCTGTCCGCTTCTGTCGGGAGTGGCGCCCCTTCCGCCATGCGGGGGTGGCGCGGCGGAAGGGGCTGGAGGCAAACCGCGTGAAGCGGAAGGAGCAGGCTTTCTGGCCTGCACCGGCATTATCGCAAGCAAACCGATAAGGTGTTTCTTCACGCGCCTGCGCTTCTGGCGTGTGGCTGATTGCAGCCCCGTCCCGTCACGAAAATTCGACCCTTTGGAACCCGATGCGGTGGCTGCTTGTTTCTTCGCAAATGCCCGCGCGTCCACGGTTTTTGAGGAATTTGCATGATCGAGAAGGCTTTTACCTGGATGGCCAACCGGGTGGCGCATCTGGCCGGCCTGCCGCCGACCTTCGCCATCTGCGTGCTGATCGTGGTTGTCTGGGCGGCAAGTGGCCCGATCTTCGGGTTTTCAGACACTTGGCAACTCGTCATCAACACCGGCACCACCATCGTCACCTTCCTGATGGTGTTCCTGATCCAGAACACGCAGAACCGCGACGGCGCGGCGATCCAGGCCAAGCTCGACGAGCTGATCAGGGTCAGCCGCGCCCACAATCATTTCATCGGCATCGAGCACCTGACGGAATCCGAGGTCGAGGAGATCCGCGCCAAATGCGAGGCGGCGGCGAAGCGGCACGACCGCAAGATCGCCGAAACGGCGGCCAACAAGGTCGTGGCCGGAAAGAACGGCACGAGGCATGCGGCCAAGACCACCGGCGCGGCCGCAAAGAAGCCTGTGGCCGGGAAGAACAGCTCAAAGAAGAAAGCGGCTGCTTGAAAGGGCCGTCAGCGGTTCATGAAGGCCGCGAAGGCGTCCTTGTGATCGGGATGCCAGCGCGAGAGGGCAGGGCGGTTCTCGATGATGTCGCCGACCGCCCAGGCCATGCGCTTTTCATCCGTCGGCCGCGCCACCTCGTTGTCGGGGCACAGGATGTAGAAATCGCCGTCGACGAGCGATGCCAGCATGAAGTCTATCACCTGCTCGCCGGTCCAGGCGCCGGCGGGCTTTTCCGTCGCGCCTTCGGTCAGGCCGGTGTAGGTGAAACCGGGGATCAGCAGATGCGCCGACACTTTCGCGCCAGGCTCGTTGCGAAGCGCATGCGCCAGCCCTTCGGTAAACGTCTTCACGCCAGCCTTGGAGACGTTGTAGGCGAGATTGCCGGGCGGCGTGGTGATGCCCTGCTTGGAGCCGGTGTTGATGACGAGCCCCGGTTTTCCAGCTGCGAGCATGCGCGGCGCGAAGGCCTCGGTGCCGTGCACGACACCCCAGAAATTGATGTCCAGAAGCCGCTTCCAGGCGTCGCGGTTCTCCCAGGGCTTGCCTGGATTGTTGCCGACGCCGGCATTGTTCATCAGCACCGACACCGCACCGAAGGCACCGTAAGCGAGGTCCGCCAGCCGGTCGACCTCTTCGGCCTTGGAGACGTCGGTGGGGATCGGGAGGACGGCATCCTTGCCGGCGATCGCGGCGACAGCCTCCGTCGCCTGGTCGAGGCGCACGCCACCGATATCGGCGAGCACCGTCTTCATGCCCATCGCCGCGAACCGTTTCGCGGCGGCGAGGCCGATGCCGCTGGCGCCGCCGGTGATGACGGCGACGTTGCCCGAGGCGAAAGCTGGCAGGGCGGTCTGGATTTCGGCGTCGCTAGTCATGGTTTCCATCCTTGTTCGGGTCGCGCCGAACTTAACGCTCACTGCCGCTGAGGCAAGGCTGGTTCGTCCCGATGGGCGACCGTGACAGTCGCAACGGTTGACG
>NZ_RZRY01000682.1:0-3285 GCF_003998035.1 Mesorhizobium sp. M2A.F.Ca.ET.039.01.1.1
GTGCCGGAGACGCGACCGCAAGCCGCCTTCCCTGACGTCGCCGTGCCCGCGGGCGCCGCCGCGATTGCCGGCAACACACCGCAACCGCTGGTTCAGCCGGCGCAGACGGCGGAACAGACACAAGGCGTCTCCCAGCAGGTGGCCGCCGGCGATGCCGCCGCCATTGCGTCGAAGGCGCAGGCGACCACGCAGGCCATGAGCAACGGCGTCTATGTGACCGCGGGCGGGCCGGCGCAGCCGCAGGTCGCCGCGCCGAAGAAGGGCCTGTTTGCCTCGCTGTTCAGCACCACGCCGGCCTCGGCCGCGCCCGCGCCGCTGATCAATTCGCGCTCCAGCGACCAACCGGCGGCGCAGGCCAAGACCGCAACCGCCGCGGCCGCCCCCGCCAAGCCGATTGTTGAGCTGGCCTCCGCGACGCCCGCCGCGAAGCCGGTACAGCTCGCCTCGCTCGACGACCCGAGCTACCACATCACCGGCGCCGATGCCCTTCCCGGCGTGCGCCAGACCGCGCTGTTCGAGATCAAGCGCAAGTCCGGCATTGACGACGAGAGCGACGTCGACCTCAACGAGGATGAGGGCGGCGGCGGTTCCTACCAGGTGGCCTCGGCCGCCGGCATGGCAAGGCTCGCGCCCAACGGCCTTCTGAAGCAGAACGAAAGCGTCGACGTCGCCTGCCTCAAGCCGTCGCTGGTGCGGGTGCTGAAGACGATCGAGGGCCATTTCGGCCGCAAGATGGTCGTCACCTCCGGCTACCGCGATCCCTCGCGCAACCGCCGCGCCAACGGCGCCAAGAACTCGCTGCACATGTACTGCGCCGCCGCCGACATCCAGTTGCCCGGCGTCTCGAAGTGGGAACTGGCGAGCTACGTCCGCTCGATGCCCGGCCGCGGCGGCGTCGGCACCTACTGCCACACCGAATCCGTCCATATCGACGTCGGTCCCGAGCGCGACTGGAACTGGCGCTGCCGTCGCCGCAGCGGCGGCGGCGAGGACGGCTGATACTCGGCTTTGCCCAGTGCGCATAGCCGGGTTGACCGATTGAGAGCCGATCACCGCCGACGCCGTCGTTTGTTTCGACAAACCGTCAGCGACGTTCGCGATTGGCTGAAGCTTACTGAACTTCGTCATCCACGGGCGGGGCAGGAGCGAAGCGGACGCGCAGACCCGAGGATCCATGCCGTTACCTCAACCGTAGGGTAGAGCGGCGCAGATTCTGCACCGATGCGATACGTCAGCGTCACGGAATGGATTCTATGGTCTGCACGCGTCGCTTCGCTCCTTGCTCCGCCATGGAATGACGACCGCGACTGGCCTCCCAGCCAATCTCCAGAGGTGCGTGACCGAATGCGGCCGCAACCCTGCCCTGCCCCGAAAAGCCGGCTTTTGCAGCCTTTTGAAAAAAGTTGTCGCATGTGGCGGCAGATGGGTTGCCGGTTGGCGACAACGCAATTATAAGCCGCTTCGTCTGAGCGCGCCCATCGTCTAGCGGTTAGGACACCGCCCTTTCACGGCGGTAACAGGGGTTCGATTCCCCTTGGGCGTACCAGTCTTATCCTCCCTGAACGGCCGAATCCGGCACCTCGCGCTCACCGGGCCGAAACGCGTCATTAACGGCGTTGTTGGGTGACGCATGTTGGCAGCGATCAGACGGTGTAGAGTTCTGCCTCGCCATGGAGGCGCGGATGAACCTGCTTCGGACAGTTCTCTTATGCGCGGCAGTGACCGGCCTGACCGGACTGCAGCCCGTCCGCGCCGAGGATCAGCCCGCTCAGTCGAACGGCGACGCGGCGCAACAGCTGCCGCCCGTTCACTGCGAGGGACAGAACTGCCTGCCGCCGAGGAACGACCCCGCTTTGGAGTGCAAGGGGCAGGACTGCACGCCGGCTCCAGCGACCGACCAGCCGTCAGGCCCGGAGATCAAGAAGGTCAAGTGAGAGGCAGCGCGGGCTCTGTGGCGAACCGCATGCCGTTGCTCGAGCCCGCGCGGGTTGACGATCAGAAAAGGCAGCGGCCATCCCGCAGAGCGAAGCGGCAGCCTCCGATCAATCCGGAACCATCGGCGCCGGCTCTTCGCAGCGATAGACCATGCACTGCCCGTCACGGGTCGGAACATAGTCAACCATCGGCACGTAGGGAGCATCGCACTCATTGCCGAACTGGCGGACATAGCGCTCATAGGTGTTCGCCCCGGTGGTCAGCACCACCGCATGCCGGCTCTGGATCAGCGCCTGGGTCTGCGCGCAGGTCATGGTGCGCGTGTCGGGTCGTGCATCGGCGAAATTTGTAGCGGCAACGATCATCGCTGCCGCGCAAAACGCAATCTTGCCTATGGGCATGGTCGCATCCTCGCAAAACATCGTATCGCCAAATTCGCATCGTGCGATGCCGCTCCGCAACGGTGGCGCGGTCACGATGCAGCGAGCGAAGCCATGAAAGCAGTTGAAACCCCGCGCCCAATCCCTGGAATTGCCCGAGGACAAATGACGTCCGAGGTCAGGCTGTTGCAAAAACCACTGTCTGCAGCAGCCCTCCCCCCGGCCGGTTCTCCAGCGTGATCGAGCCGCCATAGCGCTCGATGATCTCCTTGGCGATGGCGAGACCCAGCCCCGCGCCCGGGATGAACTGCGTGCGCGCCGGATTGACCCGGAAGAACGGCTCGAAGGCCTTGTTCAACAGGTCCGGCGGGATGCCGGCGCCGCGGTCGGCGATGGTGAGAACCGCCTGGCCGCCTCGCCGCGCAAGCGCGATGGTGCAGCTCTTGCCATGCGTGGCGGCGTTGACGATCAGGTTGCGCAGCGCGCGGCGCAAGCCGAGCGCGCCGGCCTTGACGAACACATGGTCGAGATGGTCGATCGTCACCGCATGGCCGAGCGAGACCATCTCGACCTCGATATCGCGGACTATCCGGTCCAGTTCCACCGGCTCGACCGCGTCGTGGTTGACCTCTTCGCGCACCAGGCGGATGGCGCTGTCGGCGATACGGTCGAGCTCGTCGAGGTCGCTCAGCCATTTCTCGCGATCCTCCTCGAGGAATTCGGCGCGGAGCCGCATCCTGGTCATCGGGGTCCTGAGATCATGGCCGGCGGCGGCCACCAGCCGCATGCGGCTTTCCATCGCCGTCTTCAATCGAGCCGACAGCTCGTTGAGCGCATGGGCGGTGGCCCTCACCTCGGCCGAACCTTTCTCCGGTAAAGTCGCCAGCATGCCATCCGAGCCGATCTTGCTGACGGCGGATTCCAGCATTTCCATCGGCCGAACCAGCACGCCGGTGAAATAGATCGACAC
>NZ_RZRY01000683.1:0-3284 GCF_003998035.1 Mesorhizobium sp. M2A.F.Ca.ET.039.01.1.1
CGCCACCCTGCTCTGCGCGATGGCGGCTCACTACCGGCAGACGCCGCTCGATCACAGCCGGGCGGCGGCCACGGCGCGGCAATGGCTCAGCGACGAGAGCCCGGCCTATCCGCATTTCGCCCTGGCCTTCGCGGGCGGCGAAGTCGCCGGCCTCGCCTCGGTGGCCATCGCCCACCCAGGCATCGATCTCGAAAGGCTGATGTTCCTGAAGGATCTGTTCGTGCGCGACAGCGCCCGCGACAAGGGCGTCGGCCGCGCGCTGGTCGGCTTTCTCGCCGGCTATTGCCTCGGCAAAGGCATAGGCCGCATCGATCTCACCACGGAAGACTGGAACGAGGGCGCGCTGCGTTTCTACGACCGGCTAGGCGCCGAGCGCCACGGCCAGAAGGTTTTCCTTAGGCTGTCGGGCGACGCGCTGAACAAGGTCGCTGGAACCTGACGTTGGCGGGTATCGGCGCCAAGGCTGGGTAAACCTCGGAGGTTAGCCGAAGCGACCGAACTTCGTCATCCACGGGCGGAGCGGGAGCGAAGCGGACGCGTAGACCCGAGGATCCATGCCGTGACGTCGCGCGAATGGTAAAGGGGGTGCAGAACAAAGGCTTTTCTGCACCGCCGCGACGCTTGGAGGTCACGGCATGGATTCCAGGGTCTGCGCGCGTCGCTTCGCTCCTTGCTTCGCCCTGGAATGACGGAGGCGTAGTGGCTGCCGGCCCGCGCGCGTCGGGCTGACCGGCCGACTTGCTTTGCTAAACCCTGGCCCAACTCCCGTCGCGATTCTACGCTGGCCGCTTCTTCTGCTTCTTGCGCTTTTCCGGCTGGCCGGATCTCGGCCCATCGAACTTTGGCCGATCGAACTTTGGCTTCTCGAACTTCGCCTTGCCGGGCTTCTTCGCCCAGGGTTTCGCGTCGCCACCGGGCCGCTCGTCCGGCGCTCGCTTCTCGAACCCGGGTGCACCCTGGTCGAAAGGCCGCTTGCCGCGATGCGGCTTCTTGTCCGGCTTCGGCGGCTGGTAGCCGGCGCGCGACAGGTCGGGCGTGCCGTCGATGCGCCTCACCGCGATGCTGCCCTGCAGCTTGCGGTCGGGGCCGATCGCGGCGACGAAGCGGTCGGCCCAGTCGGCGGCGATCTGCACGAAGGTCTCCTCCGGCTGCATCTTGATGGCGCCGATCTCGCGCTTGGACATGCCGGCGGTGCGGCACAGCATCGGGATCAGCCAGCGCGGCTCGGCATTCTGCCGGCGGCCGACCGAGAGCGAGAACCAGACGCTGTCACCGAAATCGTCGCGGCGGGCTGGTGCGTCTTCCCGGCGCGCGAACTTCTCCTTTGACGGCGCAAACGGCGCGACGTCGATCAGGTCTTCCGGCGCCGACCGGCTGCCGCGGCAAAGCCGCACGAAGGCAGCAGCCACCAGCTCAGCGCCGTGCCGCTCGAGAAGTGCCGCGGCAAAGTCGCGCTCCTCGTCCTTCACCGGCTCGCTGAAGGACGGGTCGGCCAGGATGCGCTCGTCGTCACGCCGCAGCACCTCGTCGGCCGAGGGCGGGCTTGCCCAGGTCGCGGTCAGGCCGGCATTGTTGAGCAGGCGCTCGGTGTGCCTGCGGGCGTTGTTCGGCACGATCAACGCGCTGACGCCTTTCCGCCCGGCCCGCCCGGTACGGCCGCTGCGATGCAGCAGCGTCTCCGTATTGCTCGGCAGGTCGGCATGGATGACGAGATCGAGATTGGGCAGGTCGATGCCGCGCGCAGCGACGTCCGTTGCGATGCAGACCTTGGCGCGACCGTCGCGCATCGCCTGCAGGGCATGGCTGCGCTCGTTCTGGCTGAGCTCGCCGGACAGCGCCACGACGGCGAAATTGCGGTTGTTGAAGCGCGCGGTGAGGTGGTTCACCGCCGCGCGAGTGTTGCAGAACACCATCGCATTGGCGGCCTCGTAATAGCGCAGCACATTGATGATGGCGTTCTCGCGATCGGCGGGCGCGACGGAAAGCGCCCGGTATTCGATGTCGAGATGCTGCTTTTCCTCGCCGCCGGCCGAGATGCGCACGGCCTCGCGCTGATAGCCCTGCGCAAGCGTCGCGATGGAGCGCGGCACGGTGGCCGAAAACATCAGCGTGCGGCGCTCGGCGGGTGCTGAGTCGAGGATGAATTCGAGGTCCTCGCGGAAACCGAGGTCGAGCATCTCGTCGGCCTCGTCCAGCACCACGGCCTTCAGCGCCGACATGTCGAGCGCGCCGCGCGTGATGTGGTCGCGCAGTCGGCCGGGCGTGCCGACGACGATATGAGCGCCGCGCTCCAGCGCGCGCCGCTCGGTGCGCATGTCCATGCCGCCGACGCAGGAGGCGATCTGCGCGCCGGTCAGCTCATAGAGCCATTCGAGCTCGCGCCGCACCTGCAGCGCCAGCTCGCGCGTCGGCGCCACCACCAGGCCCAGCGGCGCGCCGGCAGCGGTGAAACGCTGAGCGTCGCCAAGCAGGGTCGGCGCCACGGCAAGGCCGAAGGCGACAGTCTTGCCGGACCCGGTCTGCGCCGATACCAGCGCGTCGGCCTCGCCAAGCTCAGGCTCCAGCACCGCCTTCTGCACCGGCGTCAGCGCCGAATAACCGCGCTTTTCCAGCGCTTCTGCCAGCGCAGGAACGATCATCTCGAAACTGGACATTTTCTTCTTTCGGAATTCGAAGCTTCTTTAGCCCATCGATGGACTGATGCCGGCAGGCGTTGAGGCGCCGCAAGGCCGGACGGTTGGTGGGTTCCTACTTCTTGGCGACGGCATTGTACAGAGCAGGCGGCACCGCCTTTCCCTTCTCCCCTTGTGGGAGAAGGTGTCGCCGAAGGCGACGGATGAGGGGTGCTCCAGGGAAAGCCAGCGTCTCACTCCGCTGGAACACCCCTCATCCGTCTCGGCGCTACGCGCCGATCCACCTTCTCCCACATGGGGAGAAGGAGAGGCGCTGCGGCGATTGACTCTTCCACCAAACCGCGTAAAAGCCCGCGTCGAACGGGATCATCCTCGATGCGCGGCCTTCCGATGGCTCTTCTTGCATTCGATGCCCCCAGCCACAATGTAACGCATTGGGCCGGGCGCTTCGGCGCGTCCGTCCGTTCCAGCAAAACTACGGCCAAGAAAACCACCACCAAAACGGTGTGATTCCCTTGGCCTAACCACCCTCTCCCGGGTCCGGCCCGGGGGACGAAACCCGCATCAGGCCGGCGGGTTTTCTCCAAACAACCAAGCGGAGAGGGACAGGAGATAGCAGATGAGTTTCAAGGTTGCGGTAGTCGGCGCCAC
>NZ_RZRY01000684.1:0-3278 GCF_003998035.1 Mesorhizobium sp. M2A.F.Ca.ET.039.01.1.1
GCTTCCGTCCAGTCGGCCACGACCTTCTTGCGGACCTCATCCAGCGTGCGGTCGCGCGCCGGCGTGACCGACTGCACCTCGTAGAAGACGAAACCGTTGTCGGCGGTCGTCAGGCCTTCATTCTCGGTATTGGGCTCGGCCGCGAACACCGCCTTGATGAGATCGGCCGATTGCGGCAGGTCGTTGACTACGGTGCCGTCCGGCCGCTGGCCGGTGCGGTCGATAGCGTCAATGGTGACGACCTTGAGCTTCAGCTTGTCGGCGGCCTGGGCAAGCGAGGCGCCCGAGGCGCGGGTGTCCTCGTAGCTGTCATGCACGTCGAGCAGGATGCGGCTTGCCTCGCCGAGCGCCAGGTCCTTGCGGATCTGGTCGGACACTTCCGAAAGCGGCTTCACGACCTGCGGCTTGATCTCCGTGACGCGCAGGAGCACGGGACCGAAGGCGCCCTGGACGACCTGGCTTACCTCGTTGGCATTGAGCGAGAAGGCCGCGTCGGCAACCGCCTTGTCGGCGATCTTGTCCCTGGACAGCGTGCCGAGCAGCGTGTCGGCCTGCGTCTTGCCTTCGGCGGTGACGAGCTTGTCGAAGGTGGCGCCAGCCTTCAGCGAATCCAAAGCCGCCTTGGCCGCGTCCGGCGTCTTGAACACCAGCTGCTCGATGGTGCGCATCTCGGGCGTCGTGTAGCGCGCGACATTCTTCTTATAGTCGTCGCTGACCTGCTGGTCGGTCACCGCGGACGGATCCGCGATGTCCTGCGGTTCCAGCCGGACATAGGAGAACTTGCGGTATTCCGGCGCGGCGTAGTTCTTCTTGTTGGCGTCGAAATAGGCGTTGAGGGCGCTGGCGGACGGCGCCTCGATCGGCTGCACCAGCGTTTTCGGCAGCACCAGATAGTCGATCGTGCGGTCCTCGCCGCGGTAGAGCGAGACCGCCTTGAGGAAGGTCTGCGGCACTTTCAGCCCGTCGGAGATCGCCTCGACGATTTGCTGGCGCACGGCCACCTGCGAGCGGTTCTTGAGATAATCCTCGGGCCGCATGTTGAGCTGGCGAAGGAGGTATTCGAACGTCCGGCGATCGAACTGGCCGCTGGGGCCCTTGAAAGCCGGATCCTCGCGCGTCAGTTCGGCCAGCCGGTCCTTGGAAAGGCCGAGGCCGAGCTTGCGCGCCTGTTCGTCGAGCACAGCGCCCGACACGAGCTGCGCCAGCACCTGATTGTCGACACCGAGCAGCTTGGCCTGTTCCTGGGTGACGCGCTGGCCATATTGCTGCGACAACATCGAGAGCTGACGATCGTAGGCGAGGCGGTATTCGTTGATCGAGACCTCGGTGCCGCCGGCAGTGATCACCGCGTGATGGCCGCCCAGAACGCCGCCCACCATGCGCGTGGTAATGCCCCAGGCGGCAAAGCTCAGGACCAGCAACAACAGCAGCGCTTTCGCGACCCAGGTGCCCGCCGCGCTTCTCAATATACCAAGCATGCATACTTCCGAGTTTTGCGCATTTTCGCGTGCGCCGAGTCTGAAACAAGCGCAATAGCGCCCTTCCGGTCCACTGTCGATTGCTTTGTGACCTGATTTTGGTAGTGAGGGCGCTGCTTAATGTCGCTCGGAGAACGCGTCCCATGACCCCTGGAATCCGCCCCCTTGTCGCCGGCAACTGGAAAATGAACGGCACCAGCGCCTCGCTCAACGAGCTGCGGTCGATCGGCAACGGGTTCATGAGCGGACTCGACGCCGAGACCGAAGCGGTGGTGTGCGTGCCGGCGACGTTGCTCCAGCGCGCAGCCGAGATCCTGTCGCGCACGCCGGTGCGGGCCGGCGGAGAGGATTGCCATCCCAAGGAGAGCGGCGCCTTCACCGGCGAGATTTCCGCCGAGATGCTGAAGGACGCCGGCGCGAGCCATGTCATCGTCGGCCATTCCGAGCGCCGCGAACTGTTCGGCGACAACGATGCGACGGTCCATGCCAAGGCTTCGGCTGCCTGGCGGGCAGGGCTGGTGGCCATCATCTGCATCGGCGAGACGCGCGCCGAACGCGAGGCGGGCGCCACGCTCGATGTCCTGTCGCGCCAACTCGAAGGATCGGTTCCGACCAGCGCCACCGCGGCGAACACCATCATTGCCTACGAGCCGGTGTGGGCGATCGGCACCGGCCTGACCCCGACGGCGGCCGACGTCGCCGAGGCGCATGCGCATATCCGCGGCAAGCTGACCGGTTTGCTCGGCGATGCCGCGGCCAGGATGCGCATTCTCTATGGCGGCTCGGTCAAGCCGTCCAACGCGGTGGAACTGCTCGGCGTCGAGAATGTCGACGGCGCGCTGGTCGGCGGCGCCAGCCTGAAGGCGGCCGACTTCCTGGCGATCGCGGAAGCCTACATGAACATCTCTTAGAGAACGTCACCTCGGCTTCAGCGGCATAAATCGTTGTATCGGCCGCATTGCTTCCCATATTCCCGGCCACGGGCTTGGAAATGCCGTCAAAGCATTGTAAGGAGCCGCCTCCAAAACACCGGTCGTATGCGCGGCAGCGCTTGGCCTCGCCAGGATAAATTATGGAAACCGTACTGATCGTCATCCACCTCATGGTCGTGCTCGCCCTTGTCGGCGTGGTGCTGCTGCAGCGCTCCGAAGGCGGCGGCCTGGGCATCGGCGGCGGCTCCGGTTTCATGACCGCGCGAGGCGCTGCCAATGCGCTGACCCGCGCAACCGCGATCCTGGCGGCTGCGTTCTTCGTGACCTCGCTGGCGCTGTCGATCCTTGCCCGCTACGGCGAAAAGCCGATCGACATTCTCGACCGTCCGGCGACGTCGAGCCAGGGCAGCGGCGTGCTCAACCAGCTGCCGGGTTCCAATGGGCCGGTGGGCACCTCCAAGCCCGCGGCTCCGGCCAGCGGCACGACTCCCGCGGCTCCGTCAGGCGGTACGACGACCACGACGCCTCTTGCCAACGGCACCATGGCGCCGGCTCCGGGGACAACGCCTGCTCCGGCTGCGCCAGCGCCGGCAGCCAACGGCGTCACCTTGCCGGTCACGCCGCAGGTTCCGAACCAGTAGCCAGCCAAGGACCGGGCCGCGATCTGTTGTTCTTTGAACACAGTCGCGGCAAATGCGCGTCCGATCACAAAGATTCAACCGGGCGTGGCGCCTGCCTCAGCTTGAGGCGATGACGGCTAATCGATTATAGATTGCCCGCGGCACTTTATCGGCGTCCTTGGGGGGCGCCGATAAAGTGCCGCGGGCAATCTATAATCGATTAGCCGTCATCGCCTCAAGCTGAGGCA
>NZ_RZRY01000685.1:0-3269 GCF_003998035.1 Mesorhizobium sp. M2A.F.Ca.ET.039.01.1.1
TTGCCCACGTCAATTCGACCTTCCACAACACCATGATCACCATCACCGACGCGCAGGGCAATTCGATTGCCTGGTCGTCAGCCGGTGCGCAAGGGTTCAAGGGTTCGCGCAAGTCGACCCCGTTCGCCGCCCAGATGGCTGCCGAGGACGTCGCCAAGAAAGCGCAGGAACACGGCATGCGCATGCTCGAGGTCGAGGTCTGCGGACCCGGCTCCGGTCGTGAATCGGCCCTTCGCGCGCTGCAGGCGGCCGGCTTCACCATTACCTCGATCCGCGACGTGACGCCGATCCCGCACAATGGCTGCCGTCCGCGCAAGAAGCGCCGCGTCTGATTTTAAGCGCCGCGCGAACGCCACGGCGTTCCTCCGCGGTTTTCCGTGTCGCCCGCCACGATTGGATGGTGGCGGGGCAAAGGAAGGAAGACATTTATGATCCAGAAAAACTGGCAGGAACTGATCAAGCCGAACAAGATCGAGTTCTCGTCGAAGAAGAAGACGCTGACCACGCTGGTGGCCGAGCCGCTCGAACGCGGCTTTGGCCTGACGCTGGGCAACGCGCTGCGGCGCGTGCTTCTGTCTTCGCTGCGCGGCGCGGCTGTCACCGCCGTGCAGATCGACGGCGTACTGCATGAATTCTCGTCCATCGCCGGCGTGCGCGAGGACGTGACCGACATCGTGCTCAACATCAAGGAAATCGCCATCCGCATGGAAGGCGATGGTCCCAAGCGCATGGTCGTGCGCAAGCAGGGCCCGGGCGCCGTGCTCGCCGGCGACATCCAGACCGTCGGCGACGTCGAGATCCTCAACCCCGACCACGTCATCTGCACGCTGGACGAGGGCGCCGAGATCCGCATGGAGTTCACCGTCGACACCGGCAAGGGCTATGTGCCCGCCGAGCGCAACCGCGCCGAGGACGCGCCGATCGGCCTGATCCCGGTCGACTCGCTCTACTCGCCGGTCAAGAAGGTCTCCTACAAGGTCGAGAACACCCGCGAGGGCCAGGTGCTCGACTATGACAAGCTGACCATGACCATCGAGACCAACGGCTCGATCTCGGGCGAGGACGCGGTCGCCTTCGCCGCCCGCATCCTGCAGGACCAGCTCGCGCTGTTCGTCAACTTCGACGAGCCGCAGAAGGAAGTCGCGACCGAAGCCGTCACCGAGCTCGCCTTCAACCCGGCGCTGCTCAAGAAGGTCGACGAACTCGAACTTTCGGTGCGTTCGGCCAACTGCCTGAAGAACGACAACATCGTCTATATCGGCGACCTGATCCAGAAGACCGAAGCCGAGATGCTGCGCACCCCGAACTTCGGCCGCAAGTCGCTGAACGAGATCAAGGAAGTGCTGGCGGCCATGGGCCTCCATCTCGGCATGGAAGTGCCGGACTGGCCGCCGGAAAACATCGAAGACCTCGCAAAGCGTTACGAAGACCAGTATTGAGCATGAATTCCAAGGATCGGCGGCGCGAGCCGCTCGATCCGACGGTCATGCGGAAAACCATCAGAGGCCGTGGCCTCTTGAACAACTGAAGAAGGAAAAGAGCCATGCGCCACGGTTTCAAAGGCCGTCGTTTCGCCCGCAGCATCAGCCATCGTAAGTCGATGTTCGCCAACCTCGCCGTGTCTCTGATCGAGCACGAGCAGATCGTCACCACCCTGCCGAAGGCGAAGGACCTGCGTCCGATCGTCGAGAAGCTCGTCACGCTCGGCAAGCGCGGCGACCTGCACGCCCGCCGCCAGGTGATCGCGCAGATCGGCAATGAAGGCGTCGTCAAGCGCCTGTTCGAGACCCTCGCCCCGCGCTACGCCACCCGCAATGGCGGCTACCTGCGCATCATGAAGGCAGGCTTCCGCAAGGGCGACAACGCTGCCATGGCGGTCATCGAATTCGTCGACCGCGACACCTCGGCCAAGGGCGCCGCCGACCGCGCCCGCCTCGAGGCCGAGGGCGCTAATGAGGAAGCCGCGGCCGCCTGAGGCACGGATACTCCGAGAAAGCGTTCAAGGGGCCTTCGGGCCCCTTTGTACTTTTGCCTGCAACCTATCGAACCAGGTTCAGGTAGTCCTGGCCAGCCAGGCACTGCCAATTGAACACCCCGGGCAGCTCTTTGGGGGCCTTCCGCGGATAGGAGTAGATGCTGTCAACCTTGGTTCGGGAGTCGATATTCCGGACAAGTTGCAGCACGGTCGAACTGTTCAAATATTCAATCACGTCGCGATTGCCGATGAAAGACGTGTCGACCTGGAAATGAATCTGGATGCCGCCGGCACAAACGTTCAGCAGGATGTCGTCGCTTAGCGCCGCGTAGTAGACGGAAGCCTGCGTGGGATCCCACAGGCCTGCTGCAAGGAATTCGGACGGCCTCGTTGCGCCGCTGAATCCATCTAGCGACACCTTCAGCTGTTTGGTCAAAGGTTCAAATTCACCCTCGAGTTGCGATGCCCCTTCGATCTGAAACCAATTCATCGAGTGGGGTGCGATGCTGTCGAAGGAAATCTCCAGGTTGCCGAAGAACCAGTAGACCGGAATCGGGTCACCTTCGCTGATATTCCATCCGTCGGGTGACCCGAGCCTGTGCTATCTCGATAAGCCTCATGTCGGGCGACACCGGTCCCAAGACACCGGTCGCCAGGAAATCGGGGAAGGAAGCGAGCTGCTTTTTCATGAAACGGACAACAGTACCAGATTGCGGATACAGCTATAGCCGGTTACTGGCTGAAAATAATTCGATTTCATCGCCTTAGCCTTTCATTCTGCACAATCGTCGGGACAATGGCGCCCGATCTGGAGGATTCGGAATGCACCTCAAACGACTGTTTCTTGTTGCTGCGCTGGCTCTATTCGCCGCGGCACCGGCCGCAAGACAGGCTTTTGCCGAGGATGCCGCTAAGCCGGCCGATCCAGGCCTCTCCGACGTGCTGACCGATCTGTTGCATGGCGTTGAAGGAGAGAACGGCACGTCCGGCCCCGACAAGCGCGTGCCGTTCGGCCGCGAGGAGGTGCAGCTTTCCTTCGCGCCGCTGGTCAAGCAGACCGCACCCGCCGTCGTCAACGTCTATGCCTCGCAGACCGCCAAGATGACGTCGCCTTTCGAGGGCGATCCCTTCTTCGAGGAATTCTTCGGCCGCGCCCAGCCGCGCGCGCAGTCTTCGCTGGGCTCGGGCGTGCTGGTCGATCCGAGCGGCGTCATCGTCACCAATTTCCATGTCATCAAGGACGCCGATGAGGTGAAGGTCGCGACAGCCGACGGGCGCGAGTTCACCTCCAAGG
>NZ_RZRY01000686.1:0-3264 GCF_003998035.1 Mesorhizobium sp. M2A.F.Ca.ET.039.01.1.1
GCTACAAACGGCGCGGACGACAGCAACCTGCCGCGCCTGGCGCGCATTGATCCGCGCCACTTCGACCTGCTGTTCGGCGGCTGCAAGCTGGAGCGCTACGCCGCCGGCCAGCATTTGTTCGTCCAAGAGGATGCCTCCGATCGCATCTATGGTGTGATAAGCGGCACGGTCGAGATCTCGATCTATTCGCCGGGCGGGCAGAAGCTGGTGGCCAATATCGAGCTGTCGCGCAGCCTTGTCGGCGAGATCGGGGCACTGGACGGACGCCCGCGCACGGCCACCGCCAGCTGTCTCACGGCATGCGAGCTGGTTTCGCTGAGCCGGACACAACTCTTTGACCGCATTGAGAAAAACCCGTCTCTCGCGCGAGCGATGATCGAATTGCTGTGCACGCGGCTGCGCTGGGTCAGCGGCGAGTTGGGCGACCAAGCCTTTTTCGGCATCGAGGCCCGGCTGGCGAAGCGGCTGGTGTTCCTGAGCGGGGTCATGGCCGACTCCGCCGGTTGGATTCCGATTTCGCAATCCGAGCTCGGCGAATTCCTCGGCGCGACGCGCGAATCCGTCAACAAGACGCTCAACGACTGGCGCAACCGGCAGATGATCGCCATCAAGCGCGGCGGCCTGCGCATCATCAACGCCGCCGCGCTGAACCATATCGCCGAATCGCAGGACGACGACTGAGCAGGCTCGGCGACTTCGCCCAAGCAGCAGACAGCCTAAGCGCCCCTGATCACAACCGCGAGATCATGTAGCGCAGCGCCGAGCGGCTCGGCATGAAGAAATAGCCGCCGCCTTTCGTGGTGACGAACTTCGGCACATCCTTGAACACGGTGACCTTTTCCCAGGACGGGATCGAGAACCGGCCGCCGCCGCCCCTTGCCCCGATCGTCGGATCCGTCTCCCCGACCAGACCCTGGAACGAGCTCGACGAGACCCAGGTCTGCTGGATGAACTCGTATTGGCGCTCGATATCGGCGTTGAGACACATGAAGAGCAGTCCCTTCTCCGTCTTTCCGCCCTTGTCCTTTTTCTCGTAGGTGCGGCCGACGCGCAGGATGCGATGGCGCTTGCCGATCCTGATCTGCGTCTCGCGGTCCTCGCCGAGCGAATCGCGCGGGTTGGAACGGCGTATGTGGGAGCCGAGTGGACAGGCGTGCCCCTGCGGATCCTCGGCGCCGAGCGCGAAATCATTGTCGACGCCGCGGCCCGGCCGCCCGTTCGGATTGCGCACGAGCGAGCTGCCGTCCTGCCAGCGGCCGAGCATCTTCGCGGCCACCCAGCGTTGATCGACGGTGGGATCGCCGGTCTCATTTGCGGCCTGCGTCGCCGCCCGCCTGCAATAATCGTCGAACAATTCGACATGCTGCTCGAACTGGCGCATGACGAGGAACGTGCCGTTGCGGCCGAAATCGCGCGGCGGAGGCGGTTGCCCGGGTATCTGGCGGTTGCGCCGCACCTGCGACAGGATGCCGGCGCTGGACCGCGCCGCCTCGACCGACGGCGACGACGGATAGAAGCCATGCTCGTCGCGATAACCGAACAGGAACTCGCCCGGTGCGAGCAGATGCATGGGCGCGGCTCCCTTAGCGGCGCGCGCCGTACCCCGAACGATCGGTTGCGAGATGCCGTCGACGAAGCCGAAATGCTCGACCGCTCGCTTGCCGTCGCGCTTCACCTTCAGCGGCAGTTCGGCGGTCACCGACATCCCGGCGCCTGCCGTCTGTCGCTTCATGGCCGTGATCTCGGCCTTCAGCAAGGCCGGCGTCTCGGCATAGCAGACGATGACGACATCGACGGGCTTGGCGGAAGACCCCCACTGCCATTTGTCGGGCGCGTCAGGGCCGGTGTCGTTGAGAATGCGGCTGCGCTCGGGCGTGCCCATGCCTTCCCGGAAGGCGACCGGGAACGTGTCCAGCGGTTCGTCGTCGACGCCGCCTTCGAGCCCCAGCCGGCGCAGTCCGTTGGGCCCGAACGCCACGGTCATAGCGCGGCCCACGGGTACCCCGTCGCCGAAGCTGGTTTTGCCGATGACGAAGTCGAGCCACGTCTTGCGCTTCGCCGTCGGCAGGCCATCCGGCACCTGGATCGCAAGCATATGCGCGTCGCCGAGCGCGCCGAACGGCCCGAAGAAGATCGACTGGATTTCGCCGGATTCCAGCGCTTCGAGGGGCGAGGACGGAGGCCCCGCCAGGCTCCTCGCATCAGCCGGCAGCGCTTGCGGACGCGGCAGGGAACCGAAAAGGCTCAGCCAGTCGCGCGCCTCGTTGCCGGTAGCCGAGGCGATGCCGCGCCTGATCCTGGAGTTGATGCGGATACGCGTGGTGTTGAGGCGCGGATAGGCGGTGTACCAGAACAGCGTCGGCACCTGCTGGCGCCGCGCCCAGCGCTTGAAGCGATCGCCGTCGCGCGCGCCGTCCAGGAACAGCCAGCGCGTGCGCGGATAGCCGTCGGTGTTGCTCCACACACCGGTCAAGCCGGCCGAGGCCTTGGCGATGAAGTCCTCGAGATAGCTTTCCCAACTGCCTCCGTAATTGGAGAAGAACATCAGCCTGTTGGTGCCGGGCAACAGCACCCAGCGGGCGAAATGAATGGTGTTGATGGTGGCGAGGAAGCCTGGCCTGAACACCTTCTGCGCCGATATCGAGATCAGGTAGAAGGAGAGCCGCAGCGCCAGCCGCCGCAAGATGCCCACCTTCATCGTCGAGATCGCCGTCAGATTGTTCTGCGCGGTGTGGTCCTCATGGGCGAGGATCTTTTCGAGCGCTCCGATCTCGACCGGCGTGCTCGCCGGCTGGTCCTTGTCCTCGAGCCGCCGCAACGCCAGGAAGCAAAACCCGACGAACAGGGCGAGAATGGCCAGCAGACCGAGGACTGAAAGCAGAAGCGAGGTTCCCGCAATCGCGATGTTGGTGAAGGTGACCCCATGCGGGTTTCCGAACACGAGCACATAAGTCATGCGCCAGAAGGCCAGAATGACGATCGCGACGGTGGCGAACATAGCAGGCGTCAGCAGCGTCGTCGTCAGCGCGCGCGACCAGTGGCCGGGCGGTCTTTCCAGCAGGCTTTCGGCGGGCTCGAATGCCCAGCCGAATTGCCCGAGGCACTGGACATGGCGACGCGCCTCGGCAAGCACATCCATCGCATTGCCGGTGCCCGCGCGCGGCTTTTCGACGATCTCACGCACGCTGTCGGCGAGCTTGGCCTCGGCCAGGATCCGCCGCACGGAATGTCCCGGCGTGCCGGAGAAAACCAGCCCGGCGGCGC
>NZ_RZRY01000687.1:0-3248 GCF_003998035.1 Mesorhizobium sp. M2A.F.Ca.ET.039.01.1.1
GGACCAAACGGTCCGGTCGGCTCGGTGTGGATCGCGCTCGACAAGCCGACTTACGGTATCCATGGCACGCCCGATCCCTCCAAGATCGGCAAGACCGAGAGCCATGGCTGCGTGCGCCTGACCAACTGGGATGCGCGCGAGCTTGCCAAGCTGGTGTCGCCGGGCGTCACGGTGGAGTTCGTCGGCGGACCAACGATCGCGGAGGTCGGCGGGACCTCAACCGATGAGTTTACGCAGCAGTGAGGCGCGCGGCGCCGCGGCATAGATGAGCTGCACCAGCAGGATGAAGCCTATGCCGAGCAGCGGCGTGATCAGGCACAGCGCCGCGCCGACCGCCCACAGGGTCTGCGCCTTGACGATACGATTGTAGACGGTGCGCCGCGTTTCAGCGTCGACGTCCTCGGCGATCATGCCGTTCCTGTCGGCATACCACCAACTGGCGAACAGCGTCGCGCCCAGCATCAGCAGGTTCAGCCAGTAGACCAGCACCGCGATCCTGAACTCGAGGAAATCGGCCAGCAGGTCGGTCGAGAAGGGCAATAGTGCGATAAAGGCAAGAAAGCACAGGTTGAGCGTCGCCAGCCTGCGGTCCGACTTGGCGATCAGGCCATGCTGCGCCTGCTGGCCGAACCAGAAGATGGTGAGCGTCAGGAAGCTCAGCGCATAGGTCAGAAAGCGTGGCGCGAGCGCGAGGATCGCTCCGAGCAGCTCGCCTTCCGAGTGCACCGCCTCATGCGCCGGCACCCTGATCTCCAGGACGATCAGGGTCAGCGCGATTGCGAAGACGCCGTCGGTTATGCCGACGATGCGCCCGCGTCCTTCCGCCGACGGTTCGAGCGGTCGCTTCATGGCTTCCCCCTCCATACCTAATGTTGGAACCTAGCACGCGATCGACGGTTTGCCTTCAAGATTGCCGCTCACCTCGCCACCGGCCAGTGCCATCTGATTTCAAGAACAGCGATGCTCTGGCTCGTTGTTGCAATCATTCCGGAGGGCTAAGCAGGGATTCATGTCATCCGCGAACGAAACCACGGCCGATTCGCATTCGCCCACGCGGGCGAACGGCACGTTCTGTCCCCAAACGCAGCGCAAATTCGTGCTGGTGTCGGCAATCCTTGCCTCGGCGCTCGGCTTCATCGACGGCTCGATCCTGGCGATCGCCATGCCGGCGCTGCGCGCCGACCTCGGCGCCAGCCTGGCGGAAGCGCAGTGGATTTCCAACGCCTATGCGCTGACGCTCTCGGCGCTCATCCTGGCTGGCGGTGCCGCAGGCGACCGGTTCGGGCTGCGGCGCGCCTTCGTCACCGGCATCGCGCTGTTCATCGCCGCCTCGCTCGCCTGCGCGGTGGCGCCCGATCCGGCCATATTGATCGCCTTCCGCGCCATCCAGGGCATCGGCGCGGCGATCATGGTGCCGGGCAGCCTCGCCATCATCGCCAAAGCCTATCCGAAGAAGGAGCGCGGCCGGGCGATCGGCATCTGGGCCGCCGCATCGGCGCTGACCACGGCGCTCGGCCCCGTTCTGGGCGGCTTTGTTTTGACGACGTTCGGCAACGGGGTCTGGCGCGCGATCTTCGCCATCAACCTGCCGCTTGGGCTGATCTCCATCTATCTGCTTTTGGCCAAGGTGCCGGCCGACAAACCGACCGAAAAACGCAGCCTCGACCTTGGGGGCGCCGCGCTGGCGACGCTTGCCTTCGGCCTGCTCGCGTATGGACTGACGGCCATGAATGCCAAAGGCGGCGGAATGCTGTCAACGCCCGCGATCGTTGCCGGTGTGGTCCTGCTCTTTGTCTTCATCGCTTATGAGCGCTGGCAGCGCGATCCGATGATCGATCTCGGCCTGTTCCGCATCCGCGCCTTTGCCGGCGCCAACCTGGCGACATTCTTCCTCTATTTCGCGCTGTCGGCCAATCTGTTCTACCTGCCGATGCTTCTGATCGCCGGCTGGAGGTTGAGCGAGGCCGAGGTCGGCTTCATCTTCCTGCCGCTGTCGGCATTGATCGCGCTTCTGTCCGGGCCGGTCGGCCAGTGGTCGGACCGGATCGGTCCGCGCTTTCCGATCGCCTGCGGCAGCATGGTCGTCGCTATCGCCTTCGCCGGCCTCGCTTTGCTCACGCATTTCGGCATCCACAATTTCTGGACCGGGACATTTCCGCTGATGGCGCTGATGGGGCTAGGCATGGCGCAAGTCGTGTCACCGTTGTCGACCGCGGTCATGACGTCCGTCGAGGATAAGGATACCGGCGCCGCGTCCGGCATCAACAATGCGGTCTCGCGCGTCGGCGGCCTGATCGCGGTGGCGGCGATGGGTTCGCTGGCGGCCTGGGTTTACGCGCGGATCATCGGCAATGCTTCCGGGGTGCCAGGTTTCGGCGAGCCGCCCGCTTCCGGGCTTGCGGCCAATCTCGACGCGGCCAGAGTGGCGGCAAGCGATTCGGCTTTCACCGCGGTCGCGGCGGTCACGGCGTTGCTTTGCGTGCTTTCTTCCCTTATCGCCTGGTTCACGGTTCCCGGACAGGCATCGCCCTGGCCGCGGCAGACAGACGAATCGCGCGATTAGAGCAATTCCAGGAAAAGTGTGAGCGGTTAGGCCCGTCGACTTCGCCGTAGCCTTCCGTCTGGAATTGCGTCGAAACAGGTGGAGCGGTTCCTGGAACTGCTTAGTTCGGAAGCTGCGAATCAGTCTTGGCGCTGGCGACCTTCAGCGAGTTGCCGTCTTCCTGCTTCAGAAGATCGTCGATGCGCTCGCGCTCTTTCTTGAAGGCCACGAGATCGTCACCCTTCAGCACCTTGCCGACCGGCAGGCGCACGCGCATCGAATCGACCTTGGTGCCATTGACGATGAGTTCGTAGTGAAGATGCGGGCCCGTCGACAGGCCGGTCTGGCCGAGATAGCCGATGACTTGACCCTGGCGGACATGGACGCCGGGCTCGATGCCTTTGGCAAAAGCGCTCTGGTGGTTGTAGGACGTCTCGTAGCCATTGGCATGGCGGATGATGATCTGCTTGCCATAGCCGCCGGCCCAGCCGGCCTTTTCCACGACGCCATTGCCGGCCGCGATGATGGGCGATCCGATGGGGGCAGCCCAGTCCGTGCCGGTGTGCATGCGCACATAGCCCAGAATCGGGTGACGGCGCGCGCCGAAGCCGGAGGTGAAGCGCCCGTTGGGGAGCGGGTTGCGCAGCAGGAACTGCTTGGCGCTCGAACCGTTCTCGTCGAAATAGTCGGTGCTGCCGTCCTGCAT
>NZ_RZRY01000688.1:0-3233 GCF_003998035.1 Mesorhizobium sp. M2A.F.Ca.ET.039.01.1.1
CACCAGCCCATCCGCAAGGCTCAGTTGTCCAAGCACGCGATCGACCATCCGAATCATCTCCCCTTCATGCCGGACATACGGAATCACCAACTCAGTTCCGTGCAAAGCCCTCCCTGAGGGAGAAGGGAGAGGTGCTACCCAATCCCGCCCGTCACAACATACGCGCCGGCAGCGCGGCCATCCGGCGACTTCGCAATGGCCGTGACGATCGAGCCATATGAACCCCGCCAGACGCTGTGGAAACCTTGATGCGTCGCGGCGGGCACCACGATCCGGCCGGTGTAGCGGTTCCCGCCGGCCCGCATGATCACCGGCTCGCCGTTGACGTAGACTTTCACGACCGTTTCCGGCTCCGCCCGCTCGATCTCCAGCGCGATCGTGATCTCGTCGGTGTCACCGGCGGGGACCGTTTCGGCAGTCAGCTTCAGGGAAAACGGCGCGTCGCTAGCGCCCCTCCTCACCCCGCTGCCCGCCGCAAACACATCATCGGCAAGCGCGGGCGTGCGCGGCGGGGCGGTGCGGCGCTTGGTGGCGCGCTCATAGTCGCCGGCAATCATCAGCAGCGCCGTGTCGTCATAGGCCTTGCCGGCGAAGGTCAGGCCCACCGGCATGCCGATATCGGCCATGGCGCCCATCGGCACCGTCACCGTTGGGATGCCCAGATGCCGCCAGACAAGATTGCCATTGGCGACCCAGGTGCCGTTGCGCCAGGCGAGCCGGGCGGAGGCCTCGTTCACGTCGGCATCGGCCGGCCCGACATCGGCCACCGCCGGCAGCACCACGGCATCGAGGCGGTTGGCATCGAGCCACTCCTCGAAGTCGACGCGGCGCGTTGCCTCGAGGCCTTTCAGGCCTTCCCCGATGGCTGGGATATCTTCCAGTCGCGCCACGCCCCGCTTCGCCCGCTCGACATACTGCGCCAGATCGAAATCGGCCTCGCCGTAACGGTCGCGCAACGCGCCCGGCGGCTGCGGGAAGATCTTTGCGCCGTCGACCGAAGCAAGATCGGGGATGGCCGGGTCGGCATTGGCGCGCAGGAAATCGTCCCACGACCAGATCGACAGGTCCCAGATCTCGCGCTCGGCGAATTCCGGCGGCACCAGCCCACGGTCGACCATGGAGCGGGCGCCGGGACGATCGCGCTCGTAGTTGGAGACGACGGGGAAATCGACCTCGACCACTTCGGCGCCGAGCGCTTCCAGGTCGCGCGCCGCCTGCCGCCAAAGCTCCAGCACCGAGGCGCGCGTCTCGATCGGCCTGTCGGCGCCGTCATCCTTGCCGATATACATTTTGGGCACGCCCAGCCGCTTGCCCTTTAGCGCGCCTTGCAACGGAAGGGCGGTGTAGCTCGCCGGCCGCAGCGTCGAGACTTTCGGGATATCCACCCAGGGCTGGACGCGCCAGAAATCGCCGCGCGCCTCGGCATCGTCGGCGACGATCACGTCGAGCAGCACCAGCATGTCGGCGATGCTGCGCGTATGCGGCACCACCACATCCATGGTCGGCACCAGGGGCCAGTTGCCGCGCACCGAGATCACGCCGCGCGAGGGCGTGTAGGCGGTGAGCGCATTGTTGGAGGCGGGCGCGCGGCCGGACGACCAGGTTTCCTCGCCGAGCCCGAAAGCGGCGAGGCTGGCGGCGGTCGCGGTGCCCGAGCCGTTGGACGAGCCGGAGGCGAAGGCGGCGGTGAGGAAATCCTTGTTATACGGGCTCTCGGCGCGGCCATAGACGCCGCGCTGCATGCCGCCATTGGCCATCGGCGGCATGTTGGTGAGGCCGATCAGCACCGCGCCCGCGGCGCGCAGTTGGGCGATGGTGAAGGCGTCCTCCGTGGCGACGAGATGCTCGAAGGCCGGCGAGCCGGCGGCCACCGTCAGGCCCTTCGCCTTGTAACTGTCCTTGGCGGTGTAGGGGATGCCGTCGAGCGGTCCGAGCGCCTCGCCCGCGCGGCGGCGCCGATCGGATGCTTCCGCCTCCGCGAACATGTCCGGGTTGAGGACAGGCACGGCGTTCAGCGCGATGCCGTGACGGTCGTAATGGGCGATACGCCTGAGATAGGCCGCGACCAGCTCGACATTGGTGACGGTGCCGTCCTCCAGCGCGCGGCGCAGGTCGGCGATCGAGGCTTCGACGAGGTGGAGGGTGGGCATGGCACGTACCTTGGACTTGGCGGCCGGAACCGATCGAGGGCCGCGTTCCGTCACACCCCCTCTGCCCTGCCGGGCATCTCCGCCGCAAGGGGGGAGATTGATGTCACGATCGCTTTCGCCAATTTCCGGGCTGAAGTGTAAGCCGGCGCATGCTGCTGACCCCCTGCGGGGGAGACGGCCGAGCTTTGCCAAGACTAAGTGCGGGACATCATCGAGGCGAAGAATGTGGCTCGATAGAGAACCTTACGGACCCTGCCGGCCCACGACTGTGCGCGGAAAGCCACATTGCCCAGGAATAGCTGGACTGAATGGAAGGCGCATTGGTTGACAGCACACGATGTTATGGGATCATCCGGCAGGGATTTTGCAGGAGAGCTTGGCATGAAGAAAGTCTACGAGAAGCCCACTTTGGTTCTTAGAGGCAGGCTTGGGGCGATCACCGCCGCGAATGCGCCTGTGGTGTTGTCCAACCCGCCGCAATAATGCAAGGCATCCGCCGAAGAAGGAGCAAACATTCCTTGGCGTGATGGAATTCCAGAACGGCGTGCGGCCTCTTCCGGCCCCATTGCCGGGACAAGATGCCGATGGCAGTCCGCCGAAATGCCAAAGGGTGTCTACGCCGCTCAGCGCGCCAGCACTAGATCGTCCAGCACGAGCTGCCAGTGGTGCCTGGTGGAAACGCGCACACGCGTCACAGCCTTCAGCATGGGCGCGTAGTGAACCGGCGCCAATGCCGATAGCACCACCTCATCGCTGGCGACGAGTTCGTCGCCCAGCCAGCTTTCAATCAGCGCCACCTCCCCTTCCGATCTCAGCCAGGCGGCGGTCAACATGACCGAATGAAAGCCGAAGGGTGTGCTGCCGCCGAACTCGGCTGGGTGGCCGCTGCTGGTATAGGCTGCGTGGTTGCCCCGGATGCTGCCGTTGAGATAGCCTTCGCTCTCCTTGACGTAGTTTCTAGCGATGGCGTTGATGTTGCGCCACTCCAGGCCGGCATGGCCGGAAGGCACTTTCTTGAAGTCGAGTGATGTGACGTCGTCAAACCCGATCCGCGACAGCACGGCCTCGTCGGCGATTGCGTCC
>NZ_RZRY01000689.1:0-3223 GCF_003998035.1 Mesorhizobium sp. M2A.F.Ca.ET.039.01.1.1
ATGTTGAACAGGTCCGGATGCGCCTTCTCGACCTCGTCGAGCAGCAGCACGCAATGCGGATGCTGGTCGACGCCGTCGGTGAGCAGGCCGCCCTGGTCGAAGCCGACATAGCCGGGAGGCGCGCCGATCAGCCGCGAGACGGTGTGGCGTTCCATGTATTCCGACATGTCGAAGCGGATCAGTTCGACGCCGAGCGAGGCGGCGAGTTGCTTGGCCACTTCCGTCTTGCCGACGCCGGTCGGGCCCGAGAACAGGTAGGAGCCGATCGGCTTCTCCGGTTCGCGCAGGCCGGCGCGCGCCAGCTTGATCGCCGAGGTCAGCGCGGTGATCGCGGTATCCTGGCCGTAGACGACGCGCTTCAGCTCGACGTCCAGACCCTGCAGCACCTTCTCGTCATCGGCCGAGACCGTCTTCGGCGGGATGCGCGCCATGGTGGCGATCGTCGCCTCGATCTCCTTGATGCCGATCGTCTTCTTGCGCTTGGCCTCCGGCACCAGCATCTGCGAGGCGCCGGTCTCGTCGATCACGTCGATCGCCTTGTCCGGCAGCTTGCGGTCGTTGATGTAGCGAGCCGAGAGCTCGACCGAGGCCTTGATCGCCTCGCTGGTGTAGCGGACCTTGTGGAACTCCTCGAAATAGGGCTTGAGGCCCTTCATGATCTCGATGGCGTCCTCGATGGTCGGCTCGTTGACGTCGATCTTCTGGAAGCGCCGCACAAGCGCGCGGTCCTTCTCGAAGAACTGGCGGAACTCCTTGTAGGTGGTCGAGCCGATGCAGCGGATCGCGCCGGACGACAGCGCCGGCTTCAGGAGGTTCGATGCATCCATCGCGCCGCCCGAAGTGGCGCCGGCGCCGATCACGGTGTGGATCTCGTCGATGAACAGCACCGCGCCCGGATAGTCCTCGAGCTCCTTCACGACCTGCTTCAGCCGCTCCTCGAAGTCGCCGCGATAGCGGGTGCCGGCCAACAGCGTGCCCATGTCGAGCGCGAAGATGGTGGCGTCCTGCAGCACTTCCGGCACATCGCCTTCGACGATGCGCTTGGCCAGGCCCTCGGCGATCGCCGTCTTGCCGACGCCGGGGTCGCCGACATAGAGCGGGTTGTTCTTGGAGCGGCGGCACAGCACCTGGATGGTGCGGTTGATCTCGCTGTCGCGGCCGATCAGCGGGTCGATCTTGCCGGCGCGGGCCTTGTTGTTGAGATTGACGCAGTAGGCCGTCAGCGCGTCCTGCTGCTTCTTCTTGCCGTTTTCCTCCTGCGGCTCGGCGCCGTTCTGGCCGCCCTGCTCGTCCTCGGCGCCGCGCGGTGTGCGCGATTCCGAAGCGCCCGGGCGCTTGGCGATGCCGTGCGAGATGTAGTTGACCGCGTCGTAGCGGGTCATCTGCTGTTCCTGCAGGAAATAGGCGGCGTGGCTCTCGCGCTCGGCGAAGATGGCGACGAGCACGTTGGCGCCGGACACTTCCTCGCGGCCGGACGACTGCACATGGATCACGGCGCGCTGGATGACGCGCTGGAAGCCTGCCGTCGGCTTGGAATCCTCGTCGTAGCCGGTGACGAGGTTGTCCAGCTCGGTGTCGATATAGGTGAGAACGGTGTGCTTGAGCTCGTCGAGATCGACGTTGCAGGCGCGCATGACGGCGGCCGCCTCTGTGTCGTCGATCAGGGCAAGCAGCAGATGTTCGAGCGTCGCATACTCATGATGCCGCTCGTTGGCGAATGTCAGCGCCTGATGTAGCGCCTTTTCCAGGCCTTGGGAGAAAGCCGGCATGTTACCTCACTTCTTCTCCATCACGCATTGCAGCGGATGCTGATTCTGTCGGGCGAAATCCATGACCTGGGACACTTTGGTCTCAGCCACCTCGAATGTGTAGATGCCGCACTCGCCCACTCCATGATTATGAACATGAAGCATGATGCGTGTGGCGGCCTCGCGGTCCTTTTGGAAAAAACGCTCAAGGACGTGAACGACGAACTCCATGGGAGTGTAGTCGTCGTTCAGAATGAGGACCCGGTAGAGGCTGGGCTTTTTGGTCTTGGTCTTGGTGCGCGTGATGACAGCGGTACCGCGACCGGGATCGTTGCGGTCCCCGTCACTTTGCATTCGCACCACGCCTGCCGTGGCAGTCAAACCGATCGTCACGTAGTCCAGCCTTTTCGAATCCTCATGCGAGTTCAACATGTAGGTTCTCGATGGACGATTTTAAGCCCTTCTGTTTAGCTGACAATATGGCTAGGTGGGCAAACCTAAGCGAATTTCTCAATCGTGAATGCGGCAATGTGCATCGGGTTGCGATCGGCCACGAAAAAACCCGGCCGCGCTACCGCGACCGGGTCCTTTTCACAGGCCGGCTGGCCGTATGGATATGATCCGGCGAAATTACTTCGCTTTGGCGACCACCGATTCGAACGGCTTGTAAGCCTCCTTGGCGAGCTCGGCATAGAGATTGCCGATCTTGCTGGCCTCGGCCACGAAGCTCTCATAGCTCTGCTTGGCGTAATCGGTCTGGATCTCGATGGCCTTCTCGATCGACTTGGCCGCGAACAGCTTCTCGAAGGCTGCGCTGCCGGCCTCGAAGCTCTTCTTGGTGTATTCGCCGGCTTCGGTGGCGATCGCCTGCGCGCCCTTGGTGAGCGAGGCAAAGCTCTTCAGCCCGGTGTCGGCAAACTCCTTGCCGTATTTCGTGAAGTCCTCATAGGTCTGGGTCATTTCATACTTCCCTTGGTTGAAACGCCCTTTCTGCCCCGGGCGCCCTTGTGCAATGCACCTTAATATATTGTGCAACGCACAAAAGTCAAGAATCCCTTGGTGCGCAGGGGCTCCAGCGCCGCCGGCCGGTAAAATTCGATTAAAGAGAAGCTCGATTTGCCGAAAAATGGTGAACGCGGCGGTTACCATAAACGGATTGGTAACGCTGACCGCGATAGCTTGGCCGGAAGTGAGGCAGGCACTCCCGTAGCCGCCTCCGGGGCAACGAAAATTTCAGGGTAGTAACGGTGCGTCAGGCGTTGTCGGGGCTGGTCTCCAAATCCTCATTCTCCTTCAAGGCAGTCATGGTCGCCGCGCTGGCGATGACGATTATCGCTGCCGATGTGGCGTCGGCCCTTGCCGCAAAGTCCGCGGCCATTGTGGTGGATGCCAAGACCGGCAAGGTGCTCTATTCGGCCGACGCCAATGGCCGGCGCTATCCGGCTTCGCTCACCAAGATGATGACGCTCTACCTC
>NZ_RZRY01000068.1:0-15987 GCF_003998035.1 Mesorhizobium sp. M2A.F.Ca.ET.039.01.1.1
ATACACACCTTTGTCGCCAGGGACATGGATACGATCCTGGCCGACATTCAGTCGTTTTTGACCGGTGTGACGCCGGAGGTTACGCCTGACCGAAAGCTAGCCGCGATACTGTTCCTCGACATCGTGTCATCAACGGACCATCTAGCGAGGGACGGGGATCAAGCATGGAGCAATACGCTAACCTCCTATTACAACGTCGTACGCAAGGAAATCGCACGCTACCGCGGCGAGGAGTTTTCGGTTGCCGGTGATGGTTTCTTGGCACTGTTCGACGGGCCAGCGCGCGCGGTACGGTGTGCCCTCACCATTGCCGCCTCGGTGAAGCAGCTTGAGATCGACATTCGAGCGGGTGTCCACGTCGGGGAATGTGCAATTGTGGGGACCAACGTAACAGGCCTCGCTATCCACACAGGAGCCAGGATCATGAGTTCAGCGGAGGGGGGAACGGTTTTGACCTCTCAGACCGTGAGGGACTTGGTCGCGGGCTCAGGCCTACGTTTCGCAGATCACGGAGAGCACGTGCTCAAAGGTGTGCCTGACAAACACCGCTTATTCCTGGCGATGTTGGAAGAGGGGCAGCTTCCTGGCGATACCCGGTTGGTCTAAGCTGTTCCATGCTCGTAACGGCAACGAGCAGGCAGCTCCCCCTTCGGCCCCCATGCTGCCCGTCGGCAACGCGCCTCAACGCGGACGTTTTGGTAAACTTCACCGCGCCAATAGCGGACGCGCCTCGGGTCCCCGATCTCTCAACTCCCAAGCACATCCTCGATATAAATCGGCAGCTTGCGCACTCGTTTTCCCGTGGCGTGGAAAACTGCGTTGGCTATGGCTGGAGCGGTTCCGACTAGGGCGATTTCACCAAGGCCCTTCACTCCCAACGGGTTTACATGGGGATCGACTTCTTCAACAAAATGCGCCTCGAGTTGGTGAACGTCGAGGTTCACTGGCATGAGGTAATCGGCCATATGCGCGTTAACCGGCCGGCCGTCGCGGGCATCCAGGACGGTGCGCTCCATTAGAGCCATGCCGATACCTCCTATCATACCGCCGGTGCACTGACTCCTGGCGAGCAGCGGGTTGACGACGCGGCCGATACCGTATGCACCCACGAGACGGCGCATGCGGATCGTTCCCACGTCCGGATCGATTGCGACCTCCGCCAGGACTGCGCCGAACGAATGCATCGAGTATTTCTCGGCCAATTCCTGCGCCCGCTGGGCAGAACCTCTCGCCTCAATCGGGGACCCTGAACCGTTGACAATGTCTTGGTAGGATAGGCCCTGGGAAGGATCACCCCGACGCTGTAGCCGTCCGTTGGCCCACTCCAGATCCGGCGCTAGCAATCCGTGAAGCTTCGAGCCGGGCTGTGTTGCTCGTGCAGCAGCTTGCGCTTGTGCCTCGAAGCACGCCTCCCGTATCGCCGAGCCCACCGAGGCCATGGTCCAGGAGCCACCATGAGGAGGCGTTTCGGGATAATCGGACCGACCCAGTCGGAACCGAATTCTGTCCGTGGGCAGACCTAAGAATTCCGCAGCCACCTGCGTCATCGACGTGTAGGTGCCTGGCCCCATGTCGCTGGCAGCGGCCTCGACTTCCACTGAACCGTCGGCCATCAGCCGGACGAGGGCATTAGCCGGCGCCTGGAACGCGGGGTATGTTGCCGACGCTGCCCCCATTCCGATTAGAAGACGACCGTCCCGCATCGATCGCGGCTCCGGATTTCGGCGTGACCAGCCGAAATGTTGAGCCGCCACCTGGTAGCATTGCGTCAACGAGCGACTGGAAAAAGGCTTGCCCTCGGCTTCGTCAATGGACGGCTCGTTACGCAGCCGAAGCTTTATGGGGTCAATGCTCATCGCGTAGGAGAGCTCGTCCATGGCGCTTTCGAGAGCGAAGATGCCGCTCGCCTCTCCTGGGCCGCGCATGTGGTTAGGCGTGCCCGTATCAAGCGGTGACAGCCGGTACTGAGTACGCAAGTTGGGACACGAATACATGTATTCGGTGACCGCTGTCAGCGCCTCTTCGAACTGCTCGTACCGGCTCGTTTCACCGACACCCTCGTGAAGGATACCTGCAAGCTTACCCTCCGAGTTCGCTCCCACCGCAACCCTCTGTTGCGTGCGCGGCCGATGCCCGGTGGTGAAAAACATTTGCTTGCGCGTAAGCACCAGCTTCACAGGGCGTCGGACATGCCGAGCCGCAAGTGCGGTGAGCGTCACATGTGGCCATGTCCGCAAACTGGTGCCGAAGGCACCTCCAATAAAGGGACAGTTCACCTGAACGCTCTCTACCGGCAGCCCGAAGACGGCAGCAATCTCCGCCCGCTCATTGGCGATGTATTGCGTCTTGCTCCAGAGGATGAGCCGCTCGCCCTCCCATGCCGCGATAGTCGCGTGCGGCTCCATGGGGTTATGGTTCTCTCGTGCAATCTCATAGACGGCATCGATCTTGTAGGCTGCTTCCGTGAGCGCGCGGTCGGCGTCGCCGCGCGATCTGTCCGCGCGGCCCGCACTCGGAGCGATCCTTTCGGCCAGCTGATCCGTGGGATCGACCAAGGGCCGGCTGGAATCATATTGAATGCGTAGTGCTGCAGCAGCGTGTTCCGCGTCATCAAGCGTGTCGGCGACGACGACGGCTACCGGCTGGCCATAGAAGCGCACTATCTCGTCCTGCAGCACATGCAACCGCTCGCCCGCCGCCGGATCGATGACAGCCTTGTGCGGCAGATACGGAAGCTGAGGCGAATTGCGGTGAGTGATCACCGCCTTGACGCCCGGCATGCTTTCCACCTCGGCCGCCATGATGTCTGTGATGCGACCAAGACCAACGCTTGCGCTAACTATGACGGCATATAGCTGATCCGGCTGATTGAAGTCTGCCGCGTAGCGAGCTGCTCCAGTGACCTTTGCCCGTCCATCCACGCGCGTGAAAGGTTTCCCTATAGAGGCAATGGTCATGCGAGTTCTCCCGCTATTTCAAGCGCTCGGACAATGGTTCGCGGCAAAAGTGCGATTTTTACGTGATTGTGGTGAAGCGCCTTCGCGCCCAGCGTCGAAAGGGACGTCGCTTCCTCGAAGACATCGCGGTCCACCGGCCGCCCGGTGAGCGCGGTCTCGCATCCGCGCATCCGCCAAGGCATGGTGCCGACCCCGCCGCAAGCGACGCGCGCAGAGCGTATTACGCCATCCTCCACCTCCAGTGCGACCGCCGCGGAGACGAGCGCGAATTCGTAAGAAGCGCGGTCGCGGACCTTGAGATAGCGAGCTCGTCGGCCGTAGGGCGCGCTCGGCACGCGTATCTCGACGATTAGCTCGCCAGGCAACAACGTATGCTCCCGGTGCGGCGTGTCGCCGGGTAGGCGGAATAGGTCTTCCACGGCAAAGCTTCGTTCTCCTTGATGCCCGCGAACGCGCATGATCGCCCCGAGTGCAACGAACGCGACGGCCACATCTGAGGGGTGCGTAGAAACGCAATGACTGCTGGTGCCCAGCACGGCATGGCCCGCGTTCAAACCCTCCAGAGCGGCGCAGCCTGATCCGGGGTTGCGCTTGTTGCATGCCGCGTCGAGCATACGGAAGTAGGGGCAGCGGACGCGCTGCAGGAGATTTCCGCCGATCGAAGCCATGTTCCGCAATTGCGGAGATGCTCCCTCGATGAGGCTTTCTGCAATCATGGGATGGAGGCGCTGCACGTCGGGATGAGCTGCGATGTCAGCCATAGTGGCGAGGGCCCCCAGGACCAGATCGCCACCATCGACGTGGATGTCACGTAGTGGAAGCGCATTGATGTCGATTAAGCGTTCGGGCCGCTCGACTTCCTCTCGCATCAGGTCGACGAGCGTCGTGCCGCCCGCAATGTAGCGGCCGCCCGCGACAGCGGATGCGATTGCAGCCTCTATGTCGTTGGCTTTTTCCAGGACGAACGGGACCATCGTCACGCCCTCCCTGCGGCATCCGACACCGCAGCGACAATGCCGGGATAGGCGCCGCACCGGCAGATGTTGCCGCTCATCCAGAAGCGGATCTCGTCGGTAGAGCCGGCGTGACCTTCTGCAATACACCCAAGCCCCGACATGATTTGCCCGGGCGTGCAGAACCCGCATTGAAGCCCATCATGCTCGATGAAAGCTTCTTGGAGCGGATTGAGTTCGCCGTCCTTTGCGACGCCTTCGATCGTCTGGATGTCGGCGCCCTCGTGCATTGCCGCGAGCGTGAGGCAGGAGACGATACGCTTGCCGTCAACAAGGATGGTGCAGGCGCCACATGCGCCGGTGTTGCAGCCCTTCTTCGTCCCAGTCAGATCGAGGGTTTCGCGCAGCACGTCTAGAAGCGACTGGCGGGTATCAAATTCGAGCTGCTTGCTCTCGCCGTTCACCCTAAAGTGAATCGGTCCATCGACCACGGTCGCGGTCGCATTCGGCACCGCCGACTGAGCCACGGCGCCGGGAACCGCAACAAGTGATGCCGCGCCGCTTGCGATTTGAAGGATTGCGCGCCGTGAAAGCGCTGCGGCTCCAGGTTGAGAACCCTTTGAATTCCCTGCCTCGCCTGAACTCAGGTCTCGGTTGGTCATGTTCGCTCCGCACGGTGTGAGGATCAATATTTTGAGCGCATGGAAAGCTACCGGATCCGTTCCAGCCGGCCAGTGAGAAAAGTGCTGCGATTTGTATGAGAGTGCTGCCTTTAGGTGAAGGCTTAGCGGTCGCCTAGGACCTCCGCACCCGCCGCCACGCAGCGGGCGCGATACCTGTGTACTTTACAAAGATGCGGGTAAAATGGCTTTGGTCCGAGAAGCCACAGGCATGGCCAATTTCGCCCACGGGCAAATCCGAATTCAGAAGCATACTTTTCGCCTGTTCCACGCGTTGCGCAACCAGCCACTGAAAGGGCGACAATCCTACCGTAGCTTTGAAAGCACGGGCGAAGTGGCTTCTAGATAAACCGCATACCCGCGCGAGTTCCTCTAGGCCAACCTGTCCGTCCATGTTGGCCAGAAGCATCTCCTTCGCCCGACGCTCATGCCTGCGTGCTAACCCGCCCCGCACGGGCCGCAGGGCTGCAGGCTGCTCCGAATAAAACGCGGTGAGATGGGTCATGAGTGCCGTGGCCAACTGGTCAGCAAACAATCGGGCCATCGTATCCGGCCGCTCAAACGCGGGGACCAGACACTCTCCCAAGTTGCTTATCGTGGGATCACTCAAGGCCACACCGTTGGCAGTTCGAAGCTTCCCCACCGGCCGCAAGTCATGCTCGTCCTGGAAGCGCTGCAGTGCCTCGCCAGAGGTGTACATGGAGAGGCAATCCACGGTGCCTTTGGTTACAGAGGCATGGTCTTCATTGAGGTCCAGGAACAGGAATTGTCCCCCGTGCAGAGGCATCGACGAAACCGGCTTGCCATTGACCCAGTAAGGATAACTTGGGAGGTAGCGGCGCTGAAGGCACAGCAGATAGCCGTTACTGCTTTCCATGTGTACCGGTGTTCCCTGATCAACCTGTGTCCAGTTCACTCGGGTACCGATGATCTCGGCCACCTGGAGAAAACGTGTTGATAGCGTCCGCGGCTCCTCCAAACCTACGAATCTCCCAACGCTGCGTGCAATTTCGGCGTTCATGGGGTTCCCTCAAATCTGAGCAAACAGTTTGCATCAAGGCGCACGAGCAGTTCAAGACTGTGCTGGCCGAGCTGAACAGCATGGCGGCTTTGTGCCGAAGGCCTCCAGCAACGGACGTCGGGTTACGGCCCATCGCAGACGTCGGCAAACTCTGTCCTATCCAAGGCGGATGTTGCTGTAAGACCGTCGAGCGACCGCTAAGCCGGTGGCCGGTGACCCGTGGAGAGGTCGCTGCATGATTTACCCCTCTGTTTGGTGACGCCCGGATTAAATCGACCGTCCGGCATCTTCACAAGGCGGTCGTTGTCCGCCGCGAACAGAATGCGGGCCTTCGGATACTTCGCCCGTATCGCCTTCGAAACCGGGCCGAGGTTGCCGGCGTCGAATGCCGTAATAGTGAGGTAGCCGGTAGCCTGATGAACGCGGGCAGCGGTGCTGTAGCCTCGGCGATGGTGATAACGAAGCCGGCGCCAGGATCTTCGGGCCGCTTGCCGATCGGATGGTAATTCCCATCTTTGGCAGTGCCCTTGAGAAACCGTTTCGTGCCATCGTCGCCGATAAGCTGGACGCTCGCCAGTTCGGCGCCAGGCGTGTACAGCGGCACGACAAGGGAACCGGCCCGGGCGGTGCGCGGGTCTTCCTCGGGGTCCACCACGTATTTGACGTTTTGCTTCAGGCGCCGAAGGCCAGGGAAGGGCGGCAGACCCTTTTTCGCGAGGTAGGGGTGTGAGGCCGGCGCCTTCTCGGTCGACGCCATGATGAGCCCGGCAGCGGCGGCAGCGGCGGCATTAAGGGCGGCCCGCTCTTCCTCGCGCTGGCGTTGCGTTTCCGCCATGCGTTTTTTCAGTTCGGCGCGTTCGGCCGCCGTCATCGCGGAGGGGCGCTTTTCCGTCCATGTATCCTGAATTCCGGTTTGCAGGTCGCCGAAGGCGCCCGAGGCCGGGGTGTCCAGATGCAGCACATACCAAACGTGTTGGTTCCTGGCCTTTTTCTTGCCCTGGGCATTGGCGCGGTGCACCTTTCCATCGGCAATCGGGTGAGAGGCGCCGCGCGAGTTGGCGGTGTCCATATGGACGCCCGCCGAGCGCATCGCGTCGAGGAATTCAGTGATTTTCTGTTCATCGCCGTGCTGCCGGACGTTTGCAAATTGCAAACGCCGCGCTGACGCGCCGTCTTCGGCAACGGGCTCTTGCTCGCCGGATGGCGACTCATTAAAATGGTTCACGGTCAATCCACTTGAATGTCAGAATGCAAAGCCCGCCGGTTGCAGCCAGGCGGGCTTTTTGCGTTAAGCGCGGACGCGTCGGCTCTCTATGAAGGCCGTAAGCTCGGCTTCGGGCCAATAGTTCCGGCCATTGATGTTGATCGGGCGAAGAAAGCCAAGATCAGGCTTACGCAACCAACGCCAAATGGTCATGTCGCTGACGCCGCCGACGCGGGTTTTCATTTCATTCGCCGGAAGCAATCTGGTGGAATTGGTGGCAGTCATTTGAGCGGCAACTCCTAAGCTATCAAGGTGTAACAAGCTTAAGCTAGTGAAGTCGCCGTCGGACGGTAAACGAAGGATACTGGGAACCGTAGTACGCGAGGCCTTATCCGCAGATGGGAATAGCCTTCACCGATCCCTGGCTTTGGCGGATTCGATACGTTGAAGCTGGGCGGCCCAAGCGTCTAGTGCGGCGCGCTTTTCGTCCGCGAAAGAGTGCTTCTGATAGACGCCTACGATTGCCCCGAATGATCCGGAGGTATGATTTAGAATCTTTCGATGATGGGAAGAGAAACGCCCAACCTTGCCATCCCGCTGGCGGCCGTCCTTCGCAAGTCGTGTAACGTCCAACGTGGAATCGGCGTCACCTTTTCCGGGTCGTCGTCCCCCTCAGTAGGTCATGGGTTCGAATCCCATCGCGCTCACCAAATTTGACCGTCCAAGATCGACCTGCCTCATCCTTCATAATTGACGATCGGAGCAGGGCCATTGTCCACGTCGCTGATAAGGAACAAAAAGCCATGCTCGGCTGTTTCCTTGCCGAAGGGACCGCAAATCGGGATGCGGATACAGTGGACGTACTGAACTTGGAACTGGCCAGGGCCAGACAGCGCGTCAAGCGCGCGGAGATTTCGCTCAATCACGCAAAACAACTGCTGGACGAGGAATGCGGCGTCGGGATCAATCTTGTGCTGTGCGACCGCATAAGGTCGGAACAGCAGCGGGTCGCGGAGGCCAGGAAACGGCTGGTGAAGATCGCTTCGACCGCCTCAGCCTGACGGTGTGACTTGCTGAGACAATGGAGATCCTGCCGCGTTGCCTTGTTCCTGGACAGGGTCATGGTTAAAGTCGGGCCTCCCAGGGAGGCTCCAGGATGGCACTTGACCTTTCGGTAGAGACCACGGCCCGTAAAGCGGCGACGCCGCCCGGCAAATATCTCTTGGGCCCGGTCGCCGATTTCCTCATGCTCGGCGGCAGCGCGTTTTTGATCCTGCCGATGCTGTTCTTCGTGCCGCGCGATTATGAAGGTCCGCTGGCCGCGACGATGGTCGTCGTCGCCTATCTGGTGAACTACCCGCATTTCGCCCATTCCTACCAGATCTTCTATCGCAATTTCGGCCGCAAGGCGCGGGGCGAGGGATACGACAGGAGCCTGCAACTTCGCTACATTTTCGCCGGCGTCATCGTTCCGGTGATCATGGCCCTGTTCTTCGCCTATGGCGCGGCGGCGTCGAACACGCGGCTGCTCGGCTTCGCGGCCAATGCGATGTTCTTCTTCGTCGGCTGGCACTACGTCAAGCAAGGCTACGGCATGCTGATGGTCGACGCCGTCTTGAAGCGCAAATTCTTCGATGACCGGGACAAGAAGGTGCTGCTCGTCAACAGCTACGCGGTGTGGATCCTGGCTTGGCTGCAGACGAATACGGCTGTGACGCAGGGGCAGTATTACGGACTCCAGTATTACACTTTTGCCGCGCCGTCCTGGATTACCGATATTGCGGTGCTGGCGGCCGTCGGATCGACGGCGGCCACGCTTCTGATGCTGGCCAGACGTTGGCGAAAGAATGGAGGCCTGCCGTATAACGGCATCGTTGCCTATGTCGCATCGCTCTATCTCTGGATCCTGATTGCGAGGATAAACCCGCTCTGGTTGCTGGTGGTGCCGGCGCTGCACTCGCTGCAATATCTGGCCGTGGTCTGGCGCTACCAGACCAATGTCGAGAGATCCGTCTCGGATGCCACGAGCGACCCGGAGCCGAAAATCCTATCGGTGCTCGGGCCTCGCTACAGGTTGCGGGTCCTCGGTTTCATCATCGGCGGCGGCGCGCTCGGCTATCTCGGCTTCTGGCTGATCCCGTTCGTGCTGACCGCCCTGGTCCCCTATGACAAACAGGTGCTCGGTTCGTCGCTGTTCTTCTTCATCGTGCTGATCTTCATCAACGTGCACCACTATTTCCTCGACAATGTGATGTGGCGCCGCGGCAATCCGGAAGTGTCGAAATATCTGTTTCGATAAGGAAGTTGGCTCTGCCCCGTGTGACAAGTCATGCGATGAGCGACACATTCCCGCCGGCATGACGCTCCAGCCGTCCGGCAAGGTCGAGCTCCAGCAGCACCATCGATATCTGCGCCGCACTCATACCCGTGTGGCGGATGATGTCGTCCACCGCGATCGGCGTGGGTCCCAGCGCCTCCAGCACATCGGCGCGGTCGTTTTCACCGGGCGGCGGCAGGGCCGAGATGTCGGGCGCCTCGGCAAGCGGCGCGGTTCTTGGAGGGCGGGTGCCGGCGAGCGGCGCCAGCGCGCCGAGCACGTCGGCGGCTTCGGTGACAAGCGTGACGCCGTCCTTGAGCAGGGCGTTGCAGCCGGCGGCGCGCGGGTCGAGCGGCGAGCCCGGCACGGCAAAGACCAGCCGGCCCATGTCATTGGCGAGGCGGGCGCTGATCAGCGAGCCGGAACGTTGCGCGGCTTCCACCACCACCAGGCCGAGCGCCATGCCGGCGACAAGGCGGTTGCGGCGCGGGAAATCCTGGGCGCGCGGCTGCCAGGCGAAGGGCATTTCCGAAACGATCGCGCCGCCGCGATCGGCGATCTCGTCCAGGCGCTGCTCGACCCGCGGCAACGGCGGCGGGCGTCGTTATGATGGATCTTTTGGAGTTCCCCGCGCCGTCGCACGCGCCCGCTGTCCTGCGGGTCGCCGGCAGGCTGGGCCGCGCCATTCGCGGCCTTCCCGTCTCCGTCATCATCGGATCGCTCACCCTTGCCTTCTGGATCGCCTGCGCCCTGTTCGGCGACCGGCTGGTTCCCTACGATCCCTATGCCGAGGATTTCCTCGCCACGCTGACGCCGCCGGATGCCACGCACTGGTTCGGCACCGATCATCTCGGCCGTGACGTGCTGTCCCGCATCATCGTCGGCTCGCGCGACATCCTTTTGGTGGCGCCGCTCGCGACGTTGGGCGGCGTTACCGCTGGCACCATCATCGGCCTGGTGCTCGGCTATTTCGATGGCCTGGTCGACGCTATCGGCGCGCGGCTGCTGGACACGCTTATGGCCTTCCCCTTCATCGTGTTGGTGACCATGACGCTGGTGGCGCTCGGGCCCTCGAACCTGACCGTCATCTTGGTGATCGCCATCGCCTATGCGCCGCTGGTGGCCAGGACCGTCCGCGCCGCGGTGCGCGAGCAGAAAGAACGCGAATATGTCAGCGCCGCCCGCCTCGGCGGCGAGAATGCCTTCGCCATCATGGTGCTGGAGATCCTGCCCAACATCAGGGAGACGATCCTGATCGAGCTCGTCACGAGGCTCGGCTACGCTTTCTTCTCGATCGCCACGCTGAGCTTTCTCGGCCTCGGCATCCAGCCGCCCTCGGCCGATTGGGGCCTGGCGGTCGCCGAAGGTTATGGCTTCCTCACCGGCGGCAAATGGTGGGTCGTCGTCTTCAACTCGGGCGCGATCGTCTCGCTGGTCATGGCGACCAACCTCATCGCTCAAGGCATCGGCGCGTTCGAGAATAGCGAACGGTGATTTGACCTTCTGAGGCTCGCGCTCTGCTAGACTCCCGTTGATTCGTCTCGACAGGGAACGGCATGAGCAAGGCCCTCGGCACATTCGCACTGATAACGGTTCTCAGCGCCTTGCTGATGGCGCTGTCATTGGCCGTGGCGAGGCACGGCTATCCCTACGGCGCGTTCGGCGTGAAGCGGCTCGACGGCATCGCCGACGCCGGCTCCTTCCTGGCCATCGCCGCCGTCTATTTCTTCGGCGCCATGCTGATGATGATCCTGCCGATACGCGCCGCCGGCATCGTGCTGACCCATGCCGCCGACGCGATCTTCTGGGCGACGATCATGCTGTTCGCGACCATCGTCGGCGCGCTGATCGCCAGATGGGCCTTCGGCCAGCACGAGGTGCTTTGGGCGCTCTTCAACTGGCGCTTCACGTTCGTCGCGGCTATCGTGGCGGCACACCTCACCATGAACGAGCTTCGGCGCAACGTCCTGCTCAGAAGCCTGTTCTTCGTCATCTTCGGCGCGGTCACGCTCGCCTGCCTGTTCTGGTCGTTCTCGACCTGACGCGAACCAGCTCTAGGTTTAAGATCGCGGGTAGACCTCCTCCCGGACAATCACTATATCATTTGTCTGACAATTGACCCGGCCAAAGGCCGCCGCGACCAAAACCCAAGGAAAAACAAGATGACCCTGCACCGCAAGAACCTGATCGACGGCGAGTGGCTTGGCGAGGCCGGCTCGCGCAACATCAATCCCTCGAACACCAACGATGTTGTCGGCGAATACGCTTCTGCCGGCCCGGAGGAGGCAAAGCAGGCCATCGCCGCCGCCAAGGCGGCCTTCCCGGCCTGGTCGCGCTCCGGCCCGCTGGCCCGCCACGCCGTGCTGAAGAAGACCTCCGACGAGATCATGGCGCGCAAGGACGAGATCGGCCGCTCGCTCGCGCGTGAAGAAGGCAAGACATTGGCCGAGGGTGTTGGCGAGACGATCCGCGCCGCGCAGATCTTCGACTTCTTCGCCGGCGAGACGCTGCGCCTGTCGGGCGAGTTGGTGCCGAGTGTGCGGCCGGGCGTCGGCGTCGAGATGACTCGCGAGGGTGTCGGCGTCGTCGGCATCATCACGCCGTGGAATTTCCCGATCGCCATTCCTGCCTGGAAGATCGCGCCGGCGCTGGCCTACGGCAACACGATCGTCTTCAAGCCGGCTGAGCTCGTTCCCGAAAGCGCCTGGACCATCGTCGACATCCTGCACCGCGCCGGCCTGCCCAAGGGCGTGCTCAACCTCGTCATGGGCAAGGGCTCGGTGGTCGGCCAGGCGATGCTCGACAGCCCCGACGTCAACGCCATCTCCTTCACCGGCTCGGTCGGCACCGGCAAGCGTGTCGCTGCGGCAAGCGTCGAGCACATGCGCAAGTTCCAGCTCGAAATGGGCGGCAAGAACCCGCTCGTCGTGCTAGATGACGCCGACCTTGCCGTTGCCGTCGACTGCGCCGTCAACGGCGCCTATTTCTCGACCGGGCAACGCTGCACCGCATCCTCGCGCCTGATCGTCACCGACGGCATCCACGATCGCTTCGTCGACGCGGTGAAGGAACGCCTAGACAAGCTCATCATCGGCGATGCGCTGGATGCCAAGACGCAGATCGGTCCGGTCGTCGACCAGACCCAGCTCAAGCAGGATGAGGATTACATTGCCATCGGCCGCCAGGAAGGCGCCGAGCTTGCCTTCGGTGGCGAGCGGCTGGAGCGCGGCACGCCGGGCTTCTATCTGAAGCCGGCGCTATTCGTCGGCTCCACCAATGCCATGCGCATCTCGCGCGAGGAGATCTTCGGTCCGGTCGCCAATGTCATCCGCGTCAAGGATTATGACGAGGCGCTGGCGGTCGCCAACGACACGCCGTTCGGTCTCACCTCGGGCATCTGCACGACCAGCCTGAAGCATGCGACGCATTTCAAGCGCAATTCCGAAGCCGGCATGGTCATGGTCAACCTGCCGACGGCGGGCGTCGACTTCCACGTGCCGTTCGGCGGCCGCAAGGGCTCGAGCTACGGTCCGCGCGAGCAGGGCCGCTACGCCATGGAGTTCTACACCACGGTGAAGACAGCCTATACATTCGCCGGCTAAAGCAATTCCAGGAAAAGTGTGAGCGGTTTTCCGTTCGGAATTGCGTAGAAAACAAGGGGATAGGGCGTTTCGCCGTTTCCGTGAAACGGTGAAACGCACTAGCCCAATTCGGGAGGAGATCGATGAGCGTGGCCGACATGACATGGCTGAACCCGCCGCCGCACCACGCGGTCGGCGACGGCACGCTCACCGTCCGCACCGGCAAGGACACGGATTTCTGGCGCGAGACTTTTTACGGCTTCTGGCGCGACAACGGCCATTTCCTCTACCGTCCCGTCGAGGGTGACTTCAGCGCCGAGGTCACCGTCAAGGGCGACTACAAGGTGCTCTACGATCAGGCGGGGCTGATGCTGCGCCTGAGCGAAACGCACTGGATCAAGGCCGGCATCGAATACACCGACGGCCTGGCCTATTTCTCGGTCGTCGTGACCAACGACACCTCCGACTGGTCGCTGGTCGCCATCGCCGCCGGCAAGGACGGCGTCAGGATCCGCTTGACCCGTCACGCCGAGGCGATCCGCATCCAATATATGGATGCCGCCGACGGCCATTGGAAGCCGGTGCGGCTGGCCTACTTCCCGGTCTCGAAATCGGTCGATGTCGGCATGATGTGCTGCTCGCCGCAGCGCGAAGGATTCGAGGTGACGTTCTCCGATTTCGCCATCGGGCCGGCGATTTCCAAGGATTTGCACAACTGACATCGGGAGCGGTTGTGGACAAACCCACCCTTCTCTTGCGCACGCTGACGAAGCTGTTGAGGTCGAAAACTGTCGCCGCCGGCGCAGGTTTCCGCCCGGATTTGCGCTTGGCTATTCTGATCAGACCGGCGCCGGGACGCGGCCATTGGCAGGCCTTTCGTCCTCGGCCGGAACGGCCACCCTGCGGCGCCGGAAAGCCGGCAACGGGGTCAGCCTGAACAGGCCGTAATAGACGATGAAGGACGCCGTGAAGTAGGGGCCGAGCATCTCGACCTCGAAGAAGGAGCGGATCAGCATCAGTCCGATCGCGCCGGCAAGCACCACCGAATCGGCGCTCCAGTCGCCGAACACCACTTTCGACACATGGCCATAGAAAGCGCGCAGGATGACCAGCGCCAGCAGGGTGACGCCGATGAAGCCGATTTCCACCAGCGTCTCGACATAGGTGTTGTGGAAGTGGAAGCCCGAGCGGGTCGAGATATAGAATTCCGCCCACAGCCGCTCCGGATCGGCAAAACCCTGCACCCAGTAGGCGGCGTAGCCATAGCCGAGCAGCAGATGCTGCTGCGCCGCCTCCCAGCCCTGCTCCCACAGATAGGTGCGGCCGGTGAGCGTCGAATCCTTGCCGAAGATGCCGAGCACGACATCCAGCAGGCCGAGATTGAGCGCTGCCACGACAGCCGTCACCAGCGCGCCGGCGCCGACAACGAACAGCACGCGGCGATAGCGCAGCGACAGCACCTTGCTCATGGTGAGCAGCGACACGACGCCGATCACGGCCGGCAGCGAGGCCACGGACGTCGCCGAATGGGCGATTGCCAGCATGTAGACCGACAAAAGCATGATTGGCGCGGTCCAGGCGAAGCCAAGCCAATTGCGCCGATAGAAGACCAGGAACGCAAGGCAAAAGAAGATGCCGAGCGAGGCGAAGAAGCCGACCTGGTTCTTGGAACCGAAGGCGCCGACGAAATTGACGGTGCCGTCCATGATGTCGAGCGCATAAGCGCCGACTTTCATTGAATAGAGCAGAACGACGAAGATACCGATCAGCGAGCCCACCACCAGCGTGCGCACGCTGATGGTGCGCGCCGCGACATAGGCGCAGACGATGTGCGAGCTATATTGCACCGCCGCGCGCGCGCTGATGCCTGCCGCCTGGGACCAGAACACCGAGAGGCAGACATAGAGCGCAAGCGTGATCGGCAGCCACGCCGCGGAAAGCCTCCAGGTGAAGCGCCGGTAGTCGACGAACAGCAGCGGCAGCCAGACGGCATAGTAGGCGAGGATCAGGATCTGGCCGAAATTGGGCGAATAGGCGAAGGCGATCACGGAAATCGCGACCGCGAAGGCGCCGTAGGTCTCGTTGCGATCGGGATCGATCAGAATGGATTTCGGAATCTTCATGCCGGATTTTGTCCGTTGAGCCCTTCTTGAGTGAGCCGCGCTAAGCCACGGCTCGCGCGCGCCGCATCTGCCGCTGCAGGAAGCGCCGCACCGGCTCGTCATAAACGCGCGTGGCGATGTCCGCGATCGCGACGACCGAGGCCGCCATGACGATACCGAACCAGGGATGGTGCGCGAAAGGATCGATGGAGAAAGCCTTGCCGGCTCCGGCGATGATCATCAGCATCGGCGTGTGGATGATGTAGATCGGGTAGGAAATCCGCCCGAGCCAGCCATAGATGCCTGACAGAAGCGGTGCGGTCGGCGCCACCGCGCCGGTCGCCACCATGATCGGGAAGACGATGACGATTGCCGCAAGATCGTAGACAACGCGCGCGCCGCCGGCCGGTGCGAGGGCGAAGACGGCAAGGGTGAGCAGGATCGCGCCCTCGACCCACAAGCCGCGCCGCAGGAAGCCGACGCTGCCCTGCCAGCGCGCCATGGAGCGGCAAAGCAGCACCCCGAGGAAGAACGAGAAGGTGACGCGCGGCAGCCCGCTGACGATGGTCTTGCCAGTCATGCCGAAATCCAGCGTGCCGGCGAAAACAGAGGCAGCGACGAGCAGGACGAGGCTGACCACGACGATCCCCGTCAGCACGCGCCGCGACAAAAGGACGAACACCGCGACATAGGCGATGTTGACGATCAGCTCGAAGAACAGCGACCACGAAGCGGGGTTGAGCGGGAAGATCGTGTGATAGGCGTCGCTGACCAGCGGGATGAAGAACATGCCTGTCGTCAGCTGCAGGCCGATCTCGGACAGCGGCATGTACTCGGCCGGGTTCTTGGCCAGCAGATAGAAGAAGCCGAGCAGCGTGCCGGCGAGATAAAGCGGATAAAGCCGGATCAGGCGGATCGCCACGAACGAGCCGAAGCCCATGCCGTTCTCGATCTTGCGGTCATAGGCATGCGCTATGACGAAGCCGCTCAGCAGGAAGAAAAGGTCGACCGCGAGATAGCTCGACGGCAGCACCTTGCCGTCGGCCAGGAACGGCGAGAAGTGATAGAGCATGACGCTGATCGCCGCCACGCCGCGGATGGCGTCGAGGTTCAGATACACGTGACGCGGGGCTGCGGGCTGCATGTTATGCCTTCAAGCGGTCCAAAACAGA
>NZ_RZRY01000690.1:0-3223 GCF_003998035.1 Mesorhizobium sp. M2A.F.Ca.ET.039.01.1.1
TTCCCAGTGATCGCCATCGGCGATTCCGACGCGCTGGAGGTCGGCGACCTGGTACTCGCCATCGGCAACCCGTTCGGCGTCGGCCAGACCACCACCAGCGGCATTGTCTCGGCGCTTGCCCGCAGCCATATCGGCGTTTCGGATTCGGGTTATTTCATCCAGACCGATGCGGCCATCAATCCCGGCAATTCCGGCGGCGCGCTGATCAACATGGGCGGCCAGCTGGTCGGCATCAACACGGCCATCTACAGCCGCAGCGGCGGCTCGATCGGCATCGGCTTCGCCATTCCCTCGAATATGGTGCGCGCCTTTGCCGACGCCGCCAAGGCCGGGCTCGACTTCTTCGAGCGGCCCTATATCGGCGCTGAATTCGAACTGGTGACGCCGCAGATCGCCGAATCGCTCGGCATGGAGAAGCCGACCGGCGCATTGGTTTCATCGGTCGAGGGCTCCGGCCCCGCCGGCAAGGCCGGCCTGAAGCCGGGCGACGTCATCCTGTCGCTCAACAACACGCCGGTCGAAAGCATCGAGGCGCTCGACTATCGCATGGCGACGCTGTCGATCGGCACCAAGGCGACCTTCGTCGTGCTGAGCAAGGGCCAGCAGGCGACGCTGGAAATCCCGCTGGAGCGCGCGCCGGAAGGCGCCAAGCCCAGCGAGGTCACCTTGCGCGGCCGCAGTCCCTTCGCCGGCGCCAAGGTCGCGGAGCTGTCGCCCAGGCTTGCCCAGCGGCTTGGCCTTCGCACCGATCTCAAGGGCGTCACCGTCATCGATATCAGCCGCGATTCGCCAGCCGCCGATTTCGGCTTCCAGCCGGGCGATATCGTGCGCGAGGTCAACGGCACCAGCATCGATACCGCGGCGACGCTGGCGCAAATTGCCCAGCAGGACACGCGCTGGTGGCGCTTTACCGTCGAGCGCGGCGGGCAGATACTGCGCCAGGTGTTGCGTTATTGAGGCGGTCTGCCCATTTAGAGCATGATCCCGAACTGACGGTCCGCTTGGCAGAAAGCGGGAACCGGTGTTCGGACAAGATTATGCTCTCAAAGGAGCGGGATCGCGTTTCAACCAAAAGACTTGCATGGCCGATCTGTTCAGTTCCGATGAACCGGAGAAAGCGCCGCCCGGGCGGCCGCTGGCCGACCGGTTGCGCCCCCAAAACCTCGGCGAGGTCGTCGGCCAGGAGCATCTGACCGGCCCCGACGGCGCGCTGACCAGGCTGATTGATTCCGGCTCGCTCGGCTCCATGATCTTCTGGGGTCCGCCCGGCACCGGCAAGACGACGGTGGCGCGGCTGCTGGCAGGCGAGACCGATCTCGCCTTCGAGCAGATCTCGGCGGTATTTTCCGGCGTCGCGGACCTCAAGAAGGTGTTCGAGGCGGCGAAACTCAGGCGCGCCAACGGCCGCCAGACGCTGCTCTTCGTCGACGAGATCCATCGTTTCAACCGCGCCCAGCAGGACGGCTTTCTTCCGGTGATGGAAGACGGCACCGTGGTGCTGGTCGGCGCCACCACGGAGAACCCGTCCTTCGAGCTGAATGCGGCGCTTCTGTCGCGAGCGCGCGTGCTTGTGTTCCGTTCGCTGGGCGAGGAAAGCATCGCCAAGCTTCTGGCGCGGGCGGAAGAAACCGAGGGCAGGGCGCTGCCGCTTGACGACGAGGCGCGCGCGATGCTGGTCCGCATGGCGGACGGCGACGGCCGCGCCTCGCTGACGCTGGCCGAGGAAGTCTGGCGCGCCGCCAAGAAAGGCGAAGTGTTCGGCCCGGAGGGCCTGCAGCGCGTCATCCAGCGCCGCGCGCCGATCTACGACAAGGGCCAGGACGGCCATTACAACCTGATCTCGGCGCTGCATAAATCGGTACGGGGCTCCGATCCGGATGCCGCCCTTTATTACCTCGCCCGCATGTTCGATGCCGGCGAGGATCCGCTCTATCTCGGCCGCCGGCTGGTGCGCATGGCGGTGGAGGATATCGGGCTCGCCGATCCGCAGGCGCTTGTCGTCGCCAACGCGGCCAAGGACGCCTATGACTATCTTGGCTCGCCCGAGGGCGAGCTCGCCTTCGCTCAAGCCACCGTCTATCTCGCCACCGCGCCGAAATCGAACGCTGTCTATACCGCCTTCAAGGCGGCGACCGCGGCGGCCAAGGAGTTCGGCTCGCTGCTGCCGCCCAAGCACATCCTCAATGCGCCGACCAAGCTGATGAAGCAGGAGGACTACGGCGCCGGCTATCGCTACGACCACGACGAGCCGGATGCGTTTTCAGGCCAGGACTATTTTCCGGAGAAGATGGGCCGGCACACTTTTTACGATCCGCCGGAACGCGGGTTCGAGCGCGACATCCGCAAGCGGCTGGAATACTGGGCGAAGCTGCGCGGCGAACGGAACGGCTGAGTTGCGCGGCCCGTCGGTCGGCGCGCTCGGAACCTGTCGGCTGAGCGTTGAGTGGAATTGTAATATTATGTTGACGGCTGACGGGTCCGCGCGACGGCATTGTGCCGGGAAACAAAAAATCCTATCAAGACGCACGGCTGGCGGGGGTCGCCGTGATTTTGTCCCATGGAACAGGATCGCGCCTTCCCGCGCGAATGGCAATGAAAAAGCAAACCGTCAAGTCGCTCCGCAAGGCCGCCATCGCGGTCGTGGTTCTCGCGCTCGTCTTCTACTTCATCCCGATCCTGACCGCGATCTGGGTCGTCTGCGGCCTGATCGACGTCATGCGCAACGATCAGAAGAACCGAAACCTGTTCGAGCGCTACTTCCTCGGCAACGGCCTGTTCACCTGGCTGCTGTCGCCGTTCAACCTGATTGTCGACCTTCTCTGCTACCGCAACCCCGGCGTCTGGAAGCCCGAGCAGTTCCCTGAAGACTATCAGCGCGAGATCAACGAGGTCCTGGGTGTCTTCAAGGCCCGCAAGGACGAGATCATCGCCGACATCGACGCCAATTTCGGCGCCGGCCGGCGCGGCATGTACGTCTATCAGTGGTACGGCAAGCACAAGATCGACAACGTTCCCGAATTCAACAAGGACTACAAATACATCAAGACGATCGCCGTATCCGTTTTCAGCAAGCGCGAATCCACGTCCTGGCATTTCGGTCCGCTCCGCCTCAGCCTGCGCATCCTCTACAATCTGATCCCGGTGCAGGCGGAGATCTTCGTCCAGTGCGGCAGCAAGAAGAACTACTGGTACGACAACCCTCTGTTCATCTTCGACGACACGC
>NZ_RZRY01000691.1:0-3221 GCF_003998035.1 Mesorhizobium sp. M2A.F.Ca.ET.039.01.1.1
GCTCGACCTGTGGGCAGCGGCCCAAGTCGGCGTGCTGATGGTGACGCACGGCATCGAGGAGGCGCTGGTGCTGGCGACCCGCATCGTCGTGTTGGCGCCCGGTCCAGGGCACGTGGTGCGGACTTTCGAAACGAATTTCGGCCGCCGCTACGCCGCCGGCGAGCCGATCCGCGCGATCAAGGCCGATCCCGGCTTCGCCGCGGCCCGCGCGGATCTGACCGACTCGATCTTCGAAGGAGAGGCGGCATGAGCGTGAGCACTTACAGCGAAAGGCCCGCCGCGAAGGCCGGCGAGACCGACGGGCTTTCCGTGCCATGGTCGCGGCCGCGACCGAAAAGGACGGTCGTATCGGCCAGGCTGGTCAGCGCGATCACCATCCTCGTGCTGCTCGCTGCCTGGACGGCGGCGTCCTCGCTGCAGCTGGTGTCGCCGGTTTTCCTGCCCTCGCCCGCCGCGGTCTGGGCAAAGTTCGTCATCGTTGTCCGCGACGGTTTCGTCGATGCCACATTGCTCCAGCACATCCTCGCGTCGCTCTGGCGTGTGTTTGCGGCGCTGATCGCGGCCATCCTCGTCGGCGTGCCGGTCGGCCTCGCCATCGGCATCAGCCGGATCGGGCGCGGCGTGTTCGACCCGCTGCTCGAATTCCTGCGTCCGATTCCGCCGCTCGCCTATCTGCCGCTGATCATCATCTGGTTCGGCATCGGCGAGCCGTCGAAGATCCTGGTGATCGCCATCGCCATGCTGGCGCCGGTGGCGCTGTCGACCGCCGCCGGCGTGCGCGGCGTTTCGCGCGAGCGCGTCGACGCGGCGCGGTCGCTCGGCGCCACGCGCGCCCAGGTCATCCGCCACGTGATCCTGCCCAGCGCCCTGCCTTCAATCCTCACCGGCCTGCGCATCGCGCTCGGCGCCGGTTGGTCGACGCTGGTCGCAGCCGAGCTGGTCGCGGCGACGCGGGGGCTCGGCTTCATGATCCAGTCGGCGGCGCAATTCCTGGTCACCGACGTGGTGGTGATGGGCATACTGGTGATCGCGATCATCGCTTTTGCGCTCGAATTCGTCATCCGCCGGATCGAGCGGGTGCTGGTGCCCTGGGCGGGACGGGAATGAGCTCAAGCGAAGGAGAAGGACGATGACCCATTCCACCGCAGTGCTGTTTGCGCATGTCGGCACATGGCTGTTGCGTCTGCCGCCGAGCGACAAACAGCAGGCAGACGAACCGAATTCGCCGACGCCGGTGCTGCTTGCCGGCGACCGCGATCGCCTGCCGCCGCGCGACGAGAGCTTCTACTGGGCCTGGCAGTACTGGTCGCAATGATCGGGAAGTGGGGGACGCCAGCGCTGGCGACTTCGTCATCCTAATGTCTGCGCCGCGTCGATTGGTTGAAGCCGCCCTCCCAACCTCGTCATTCTATGGCGGAGCAAGGAGCGAAGCGACGCGGCGCAGACCATAGAATCCATGCCGTGACTTGGAAGCGCCGCCACGGTGCAGAATTCTGCTCCGTTGCACGCCGCGGCGAAGGTAACGGCATGGATCGCGATGGGGGTTTCGGCCAATCTCCAACGCATGCCGCCCGCCAACGCAAACAGGGCCGACCGATCAAAATCCCTGTGCGGTCTCAACTAGGATGACGACACCCAGGGTTACGCGCAGAAAATAATTCCATGAAATCCGCCGAACTCGCAAGATCGTTTCTCTACTAGCTTTATAGATTTACCTAGCCTGACCTTATTCCAATCGCCCGGCAGTTCGGGACCAACGAAGGAGAGGGTCATGTTCAATCTGACGAGACGCGCATTCGGCGTCGGCCTGCTTACAGCGGCGGCCTTTGCCGCATCCTTTGGGACGACATCCTTCGCCGCCGCGCAGGACCTCAAGGCGTTCAACATCGGCTACCAGAAGACCGGCCTGCCGGTGATCGCCCGGCAGCAGCAGATCATCGAAAAGGCGCTGGCCGACAAGGGCGTGACGGTGAAGTGGGTCGAGTTCACTGCCGGCCCGCCGCTGGTGGAAGCCTTGAATGTCGGCGCCATCGATGTCGGCTGGACCGGCGACGCGCCGCCGATCTTCGGCCAGTCGGCCGGCGCCAACATCGTCTATGCGGCGGCGCTGCCCTCCAATGGCGAGGGCGAGGCGATCTTCGTCAAGCCGGCCTCGCCGATCCAGTCGTTGGCCGACCTCAAGGGCAAGCGCATCGGCGTCGGCAAGGGCACCAGCGCGCACAATCTGGTCGTTGCCGCCCTGGAGAAAGCCGGCATCCCCTTCGACCAAGTCACGCCCGTCTACCTCAGCCCCGCCGATGCGGCGGCCGCCTTCGCCAGCGACCAGATCGATGCATGGGCGGTGTGGGATCCGTTCTTCGCCATCGCTGAAACGCGCTACCAGCCGCGGGTGCTTGCCCGCTCCATCGACGTGCTCCAGGTCAACACCTATTTCCTCGCCAACAAGGATTTCGCGAAGGCGCATCCGGATTTCGTCTCGACGACGATCGCCGCGCTCGGCGACGCGGCGAAGTGGGCGGACCAGAACCGCGACAAGGTGGCCGAGGCGCTGCATGAGGTGACCGGCGTGCCGCTCGACGCGCAGACGATCGCCGCCAATCGCACCAAGTTCGGCATTTATCCGATCACCGCCGAGATCGTCGCCGGCCAGCAGGCGACCGCCGACCGCTTCTTCAAGCTCGGGCTGATCCCGAAAGCGGTGCGGATATCCGACGCCGTCTGGACCGCGCCGGGCAACTGATTTTCGTCCACGGCGCCGGGCGGCGAACGCCCGGCGCCGTCGTATTTTCTCCTGCCTTCTCCCAGGGTTCAGCCATGACCGCTTCAGCCAGCCCGCTCGATTTCTTCTGGTTCATCCCGACGCATGGCGACGGCTCCTATCTCGGTACCGAGAAGCAGCAGCGGCCGCCCGAGTTCGGCTATTTCAAGGAGATCGCGCAGGCGGTCGACCGGCTGGGCTTCCCCGGCGTGCTTTTGCCCACCGGGCAGAATTGCGAGGATTCCTGGATCACCGCCACCGGGCTCGCGACGCTGACGGAAAGGCTGAAGTTCCTCGTTGCGCTGCGACCCGGCGTGACGCTGCCGACCTTCGCGGCGCGCCAGACCGCGGCGCTCGACCGGCTGAGCAACGGCCGCCTGCTGCTCAATGTCGTGGTCGGCGGCAACCCGACCGAGCTTGCCGGCGACGGCGTGTTCCTGCCGCATGACGAGCGCTATGCGCA
>NZ_RZRY01000692.1:0-3216 GCF_003998035.1 Mesorhizobium sp. M2A.F.Ca.ET.039.01.1.1
GCCTTGACCAGACCCTTGTTGTCGATCGCCATTTTGCCGTCCTTGACCAGCGTGCCGACGATCGCGGCATTGACCGTCTTGGTCATTGACCAGCCGAGCAGCGGCGTCTTGGCCGAGACTCCGTCGCCATAACGCTCGGCGACGACGCGGCCGTTCTTCACCACCACGATGGCGCGCATGCCGGGTCCGGCCATGGCCGAGTCGTCGACGATTTTCGCGACCTCGGGATTTTGTGACGCATCCACGCGCTCGCCATCGGGCCAAAGCGCGTCCGCCTGCGCCGGTGCGGAAGCTGCCGCGCGCCGCGACGTCTGTCGCGCCTTCCCGGTGTCACCGTCGGGAACCGAGGCGCAGCCGACGCCGTCGCGTTCCACGGCGACGCTCTTGCCCAGCACCCACAGCAGGCCGGCGGAGACAAGTCCCCTTTCCTTGTCGACGGAGATTTTCATCAGCCTGAGCAGCGGATGGCCCGGCGCCTGCACGTCGACGGCCAGAACCTGGTTAGCGTCGCGGCCGGCAATGAAGACGTTCGAGCAGACGATCTTGGCCGAATAGCCGGCGCCGACTCGGATCAGTTCCGGCGGCGCGAAATAGAGCCAGGCGAAGAGCGCGACCACCGCCAGGATCACCAGGCCAAGCAGACACTTGATGAACTTCGCGACAGCCTGCATCTTTCCCCGCCTCTTTGGATTCGCCGGCACGATTTATGTCATCGATTTGCCGCCATTGCTTCCGCAAAATCACCGGCGTAGTCGAGCGCCGTCAATGGATTATCAACCATGTTCGGCGATCAACTTGTCCATGTCGCCCAAAATTGCACAGCGGTTTTGGGACAACGACATGGACGGACAAATAAGGCGGACGATCTCGTGGGGCGATCGTCCGGCAGGGGGACGCGAGGTTAGCGACCACCATCAGTAAAGGACCCATCAGCGGCCGGCTGAACCCGGCTCGGGGAATATCATGCGCCGTCTCGCGGCCATCCTGATGCTGACGCTGCTCTGCGCCTGCTCAACCGTCGACGACCTTTCGCCGTTGTCGCCATCCTTGCAGACGGTCACCGTGCGCGCGCCCAAATTCGAGGATTCCAAGCCGCATGAGTGGGACAGCGGCGCGCCATGGACCTACGCCATCCACGGCACCGATGTCTCCAAATACCAGACCTCGGTCGACTGGCCCACCGCCAGGGCCAGCGGCATCTCCTTCGCCTTCATCAAGGCGACCGAAGGCGGCGACCGCTTCGACGAGAATTTCAACGAGCACTGGGCACGCACCAGGGCAGCCGGAATCCCGCGCGCGGCCTATCATTTCTTCTATTTCTGCACGCCGGCGGAAGCCCAGGCGCGCTGGTTCATCGCCAATGTCCCAAATGACCCGTCAGCCATGCCGCCGGTGCTCGACATGGAATGGAACCCGAAATCGCCGACCTGCAGGCTGCGCCCCGATGCGGCCACCGTCCGCAGTGAGATGACCGTCTTTCTACAGATGGTCGAGCGTCACTACGGCAAGAAGCCGATCATCTACACCTCGGTCGACTTCTTCGACGACAACCAATTGGCGACGTTCCGCGGCTACCCCTACTGGCTGCGCTCGGTCGCAGGGCACCCGCGTGAGAAATACGGCAGCCATCCCTTCACCTTCTGGCAGTACACCGGCACCGGCATCGTGCCCGGCATGACCGGCAAGTCCGACATCAACGTCTTCAACGGCTCGGAAGCCGCCTGGAAGAAGTGGCTGCGGCAGAACACCCGTTGACATCGGCCCTCCCGCCTGCTTTTCGACACGGCGGGCGGCGAAACATGCAACCGCTGGTAATCCGGAGCGGCGCACTCGCGCGAGTGCATGGCGCGGCTCCTGGGCTTTGAAATCCTCGCATGCGCCTGTGCGGTCCCGACCCGGGATCACGATCAGGTCATGCGCCGGTCTCGAAAGGAAAGCGATGCGATTGCGCGTTGAAATCCTGGCGGCGCTTTTTGTCGGCGCGTTCGCACTGCCCGCGGCGGCGCAGGAATGCGGCGGCGACTTCGAGACCTGGAAGCAGGGTGTTGCGGCCGAAGCCAAGGCGGCCGGCGTCGGCGAAACCGGGCTCGATGCGCTGGAGGACGCCACCATCGACGAGCGAGCGCTGGCGCGCGACCGCGCGCAGGGCGTCTTCACCCAGACTTTCACCGAGTTCTCCAACCGCATGATTTCGGCCTACCGCCTGAAGCAGGGCGCGGCCAATCTGAAGAAATATGCCGAAATCTTCGACCGCGCCGACAAGCAGTTCGGCGTCCAGCCGGCCATCATCGCCGCCTTCTGGGGGCTGGAGACCGACTTCGGCGCCGTGCAGGGCGACTTCCAGACGCTGAATGCGCTGGTAACGCTTTCCCATGACTGCCGCCGGCCCCAGCTCTTCCGCCAGCAATTGGTGCCGCTTTTGACGCTCATCGATCGCGGCGTGCTGCCGGCCGACGTCAACGGCGCCTGGGCCGGGGAGATCGGCCAGACGCAGATCCTGCCGACCGACTATCTTGCCGAGGGTGTCGACGGCGATGGCGACGGCAAGGTCGATCTCAGGAACAGCGTGCCGGACGTCATCATGACGACCGCCAACAAGATCATGTCGCGCGGCTGGAAGCGCGACCAGCCCTGGGTCCAGGAAGTGCGCGTTCCCGACGACATGCCATGGGACCAGACCGGCCGCACCAACAAGCTACCGCTGTCGCAGTGGGCTCAGTGGGGCGTGACCGAGCCCAACGGCAACCCGCTTGTCGACAATGGCCTGAAAGCCGGCCTGGCGCTACCGATGGGCCGCAAGGGTCCCGCTTTCCTGACCTATGACAATTTCGATGTCTATCTCGAGTGGAACCAGTCCTTCACCTATGCGCTGACCGCGGCCGTTATGGCGACGCGGTTTGCCGGCGCGCCGCAATTCGATCCACGCACGCCCGAGCAGGGCCTGAGCGGCGACCAGATGAAGGCGCTGCAGACCAAGCTCGAAGCCAAGGGTTACGATGTCGGCACTGTCGACGGCATCCTGGGCACCAACACGCGCGAAGCAATCCGCAAGGAGCAGACGCGGCTTGGCCTGCCCGTGGATGGCTGGCCGACGCCGGAGTTGTTGGCGAAATTGTAGGCAGTAGGCAGTAGGCAGTAGGCAGTAGGCAGTAGGCAGTAGGCGAAAATCCATTTGGGACCACAGGCTGTAAAGTCCTATTCACTACTGCCTACTGC